>JAGLYE010000001.1 GCA_023132505.1 Bacteroidales bacterium
CTGGAGTACGTGCTGATGGTGGGAGATGCTTATCCCAACGGTGGTAACAACGGTGGGCCGGATGATGTACCCATGTACTGGTGGGCACCCTCCGGTGAAGATCCATCCTATTCTGATACCTGGTATGTATGCCTCGATGGTTCGGATGATCATTATGCTGATCTTGCTATTGGTCGTTTTACTTATGATGACCTCTCAGAACTGGAGCTGCAACTCCAGAAAACCTTAAATCATTACCAGGCACCTGATGCATCTTCTAATTGGGCTGAGAACACCTTACTGGTTGCCCATAAGCAAAACTATCCGTCGAAATACACCCAATGTAAGAATGATATCAAAAATTTTAGCTACGCAATACAAACACCCATATTTACAGAATGCTATGGCGGTGCAGGAGCAACCAATCAGGATATCATCGACTATGTAAACAACACTTCCTGTGGTATTTTCAATTATCGCGGACATGGCAGTGAGACTGAATTCTGGCAATGGGGAGCAAGCGGTTCCTTTACCAATACACACATCCAGCAGCTTACGAACACCGATAAATTATTTGTTCTCTTCGATGTTTGTTGTTCCAATATGAATATCGTTTCCCATGCCGGAGACTGTCTTTGCGAATCATTTATGAAATCACCGGTGGCGGCTGTGGCAATCAACGGAGCGATCATTCCTTCTTATACTATTCCCAATCATGATTATGACAAGGAAATGTATAAAGCTGTTTTTAACGAAGGAATTTACAATATCGGTTATGTCACTAATTCGGCCAATGTTATCGTACTGAATGTACATGGTACCATTGGTCGTTCAAACGTCAGAACCTATCTCTGGCTTGGTGATGCCTCTCTTGAGCCCTGGACACTGCAACCTGCCGATTTGGAGGTTTCTCACTTGCCAACCCTGTTTCTTGGCTTCACTGAATTCACTGTAACTGTTGAAAGCGGAGGCACCCCGGTTGAAAATGCAAGGGTTTGTATCACCAATGATGATCTGTCACTTTATGCCGTAGGCTTTACAGATGTAACGGGAGAAGTTGTTATTAATTTCGGAGGACCTGTACAAGACCCGGGAACAGCTACTATTGTTGTATCTGCCCACAACTATATTCCTTACAATACCGATATCCCCATCATTCCACAGCAAGGTTCATATTTGCTGCTTGACAATGTGCTTGTTGATGATCAAACAGGCAATAACAATGGCCAAGCCGATTTTATGGAATTTATCAGCCTCGATGTAAGCCTGGAAAATATTGGTATTGATGAAGCACAGGGGGTTACAGCTACGATCGCATCAACAGATCAGTACATCACCATTCTCGACGATGAAGCTTCCTGGGGCAATATTCCCGGCAATTCTATGGGAACAGCCGATAGTGCGTTTTCGATCCAGGTAGCAGACCTGGTACCCGATGGGCATATTGTCCTCGTGGAAATGGAAATACAGGATCAATCCGATGGCCAATGGTTTGCTGAATTCGAATTATTGCTCGGGTCACCGATAATTAATATCGTTGAAATGCAAATTGATGATGCAGCCGGTGGAAATGGCAATGGCAGGATTGATCCCGGTGAAACCCTTACCATAAAAATTAAAAACAATAACCTTGGACATTGCCCGGCAGAAAACTGCCTGGGCACACTCGAATCCGGCAGTCCATACCTTACATTCCTGAATGATTTTGATTCCCTCGGTACTTTAGGACTCCTTGGGTACAAGTGGGCCGAATTCGAAGTTGAAGTAGAACCCAATGCCCCGAATGGAATATATTATGCCGATTTCAGTTATGAACTCAGCTCTGCTCCATTTAGCGAAACCCTCAACTTTACAGAAAAGATCGGTATTATAGTCGAAGACTGGGAAAGCAACGGGTTCGATTCTTTTGAATGGCAGCACGGAGGAGATCATTACTGGAACATCACCCCGCTCTATCCTTATGAAGGCAATTATCATGCTCAATCCGGAAATATCAGTGATAACCAGAGTTCTGTGTTATCGCTGAGTACAGAAGTGATGATTTCAGATACGATCTATTTCTATCTGAAAACATCCTCCGAATTATCCGACAAGTTTAAATTCTATATCGATAACAGCCTGAAGGATGAATGGTCGGGTATCGGTAATGGGTGGATCTTTACTAAATATCCCGTTAGCGAGGGGGTACACACTTTCAAATGGATCTATGAGAAAAATTCAACCATCTCTGCAGGAGACGATTGTGCCTGGATCGATTTCATTGAATTCCCTCCACTGATGACCCTCACAGCATTTGCCGGCTTTGATGCGATGATCTGTGAAGGCGATGACTTCCAGTGCGACGGACAGGCGACCGCTTATGAATCCGTGCTCTGGAGCACTTCCGGAACAGGGGTATTTGATGATGCTACAATTCTGGATCCCATTTATACACCAAGCACTGATGATCTGAACAATGGTTGGGTGACCCTGACCCTGGAAGCTACAGATGAAAATCTTCAGACCGCTTATGATAATATGATATTGAGTTTCCGTACAGAGCCCGGCGAGGCCTCCCAGCCAATCGGGCCGGATTTCGTTAACCTGTATTATACTACAATGTCGGAATATACCACTGAACCCCTTCCATTTGCCGATAATTATGAGTGGATCGTTGACCCGGTAGATGCCGGAAACATTGATGGTATTGGCACAACCGGCACCATCACATGGAATCAATCATTTCTGGGAACAGCAATTATATCGGTACGGGGGGTGAACACATGCGGGAATGGAACATTTTCGCCTGGCATTGAGGTGTTGGTTGATAATTTCACATCAGTAGAAGAAATCCTGGAAGAACAAAACCTTGCCATTTTCCCCAACCCCAATAAAGGTGAATTTACTATCGAACTAAAAGGTGAAAATTTTGGAAATGTTGAAGTGCGGATCTATGACATTAATGGTTCATTGGTTTATCACGAAACAGGTATCAACGCTGATAAAGGTTTCACCGGCAGGATCAATATGTTTAACTCCCCGCAAGGTATGTATTTCGTAAAAATAATGCATGACCGGGGTACCATCGTGAAAAAGATACTGCTCAACAGGTAAAGCCTTGCACTTAATTATATCAAAACCGGCAGCATTCCCTGCCGGTTTTTTTGTATAACAATCGCACACATGTCCTAATTTATATGCGTTATAAATTAGACGTTTTGGACATTCTTTTCAGCACTTAAAATGTCTAATATTCATAAAATTCCATAATTTGGGCAACCATCAATTCTAAAAACCAATTAACCTGCTATGAAACGCTTTCTAAAATTAACTCTCACAGGATTAATCCTCCTGGTATCTACACTGCTTTCGGCACAGACCAGCATGACTTATAACTTCAATGATCCACTGCTGAGTAACACTGAAGACGGGTATACATCAATCGTTATCGACAATTGTTATAATCTGGGGGAAGAAGGCACACCCCTGCTGCCGTATTATGGTGCAAACATCCTTCTTCCTTTGGGAACAGAAATTAAAGAGATAAAGATTTTATCGATCAGCTTTGGTGAAAGCTATTCGGATAAGATTATACAGCCGGCCCCAGGGCAGTTTCCTATTTCCAAGGGAGCCCCAAAAGGTTACAAAGCTGTGGCTGATGCCTCTATCTACAACTCCAACGAAAGCTTTCCATCCAGTGTTATCGGATATCCGGCTACTGAGTTCCTCGCCGGACATTCCATAGGAACATTTAGCATTTGTCCCGTAATTTATCATCCGAAAGATTCTGAGCTAAGCCTGATAAAAAGCATTACGCTTGAGATCATTACTCAAACCACCGATCAGTCAATACAGGCAGCGTCAGTACTTAAAAACCATCCATCTCAAATAAGAAGGATCCGGAAAATTATTGACAACCCTGATAATCTGCTTACTTACAACTATCCTGACAATAAATCGAATGAATATGATATCCTGTTCATTACTGACCAGGCCCTGGAGCCATATTTTGCCCCGTATATTTCATTTAAAACAGAAACAGGTTATCTGGTGAAAACCATTACCACTGATTACATCTATGCTAATTATAGTGGTAATGACAATCAGGAAAAGATCAGGAACTGCGTTATTGACTACTATTCCAACTTCAATATTTTTGCAGTTATCCTTGGTGGCGATGCCGATAAAAATAACCCTGCCCAGGATTTTGTGCCTCACAGGGGATTTTACGGTGTCATTGATAATGATTATGACCTTCCTGCCGATATGTACTACGCCTGCCTCGATGGTAACTGGAATAATGATGGGGACCTGAAGTGGGGAGAACCAGGGGAAGATGACCTCTTTGCTGAAGTGATCGTTGGTCGCATTGCTGTAGATGATTCAACAGAAATTGCGCATTTTATGCATAAACAGTTCATGTACCAGGACCAACCCGTTGTGGCAGACATTGAAAAAGCACTGATGCTCGGAGAAGCCCTCGACGCTTCGACCTGGGGGGGTGACTCAAAAGATGAGATTGCCACAGGCAGTTCCAATAATGGTATTACTACGGTCGGTGTAGCGCCCAATTTTACAATTGAGTACCTCTATGAAAGGGATGGATGGTGGAACAAAAGCCATGTATTCGATCAATTTAACAATACAGGTATTAATTTGATTAATCATCTCGGACACTCCAACACATATTACAACATGAAGATGTACACATCTGATGTGACAACGAGTAATTTTACCAACGACGGCATTAGCAGGGGTTATACAATAGGCTATTCACAGGGTTGTTACAACGGTTCTTTTGATAACAGGGGAACATCTCCTAGCTCATACGGAGCAGATTGTTTTGCAGAAAAGATCACAACCATCGAAACCGCAGAGGTCGCCTGTATTGCCAACTCCCGCTACGGCTTATACTCTCCGGGAACTACCAATGGGCCTTCGCAGTTATTCGACCGTGAGTTTTATGATGCCATTTTTGGTGAGGACCTTTGCATGATCGGCGAAGCCAATGGCGATTCCAAATCCGACCTGGCCGCTTTTATTGCCGGAAACTCCGGCCTTAGGTGGTGTTGCTATATCCTGAATGTTTTTGGTGATCCCACACTGGATATCTGGACTGCTGTCCCAACGCCTATCACTGCAACATATCCTGCAGCAGTGGCCTTAGGAACCGCAAGCATTACTTTCCAAACTGATGCCCCCGGTGCCAGAATAGGCCTTGTACAAAACGGGGAATTGATCGGACGCGGGCTTACCGACAATAGTGGTGATCTGGTATTAAACCTCTTTGCCCAGATCAGTATTATTGATACCATACAGGTTTCTATTATTGGCCATAACAAAGAGAGGCATTTTGGAGAAATAACTGTTATTGCAGGTCAGCCATTTGTGTGTTACGAATCACACTACATAAACGATACGATCTTAGGAAATGGGAATGGTCTCAGTGAATATGGTGAAACTGTGAAGCTGAGCCTGAAGGTAACCAATATGGGCGAGCTGGACGCCACAGATGTTAACGTCACTATAACGGCATTCGATCAATATATGATCATTCACGACAGCTCTGCATATTATGGGGATATCCTCCCTGGGCAAAGCATTATCGTGCCGGACGGGTTTGAAATTAGCCTGACCGATCAGGTTCCGGATGGTCATGAACTTCTCATCACCGTATTGGCCGAGGGGCAGGATATATGGGAAAGCAGTTTCATTGAAATAGCCTGTGCTCCGGCATTCACATCGGGATTATTGAGTATCGATGACAGTGGAACCGGAAATGGTAACGGACAATTCGATCCGGGTGAAACAGCCGACATCCATATCGAGATCATCAACAGCGGGCACAGCCGGGCTATAAATATCAATGGTTTGGTATCCTCCGACGATCCTATGGTAAATATCATCTCAAACGCTTCCTTTGTGGATACATTGGAAGTGAATGAAATCTTTGAAGCAATATATACAGTCTTTACGGATCCCCTTTCACAGCTCGGGGCTACTTTCCAGCTTGTTCATGATATTGAGGCCGGGCCATATGTACAACAGCGCATTTACAACATCAATAACGGACTAATATGTGAAGATTGGGAAACCGGCAATTTCAACCGCTTTAACTGGACCCATTCAGGACAGCAAAGCTGGGAGATCACTGATGTTAATCCTTTCGAGGGTGTTTTCAGTGCCAGGTCAGGGAACATCACGCACGAAGAGAATTCTACTATCCAGATTGGCCTGTTTGTAGAGGAAGATGATAGTATTTCATTCTTCAGAAAAACATCCTCTGAGGCATCGGATTTCCTTAATTTTTATATAAACAATGTGCTAAAAGGACAATGGGCAGGTGATGAAGATTGGGAAAGGGTTTCCTACCCTGTGGAAGAAGGGGTAACCTTCTTCAAGTGGGAATATGCAAAAAACGCCTCTAACACCTCAGGAGAAGATTGTTCCTGGTTAGATTATATCGTTTTACCATTTGTAAACACAGCCTCTGCCTATGCAGGACCGGATCAGTTAATATGCGAAACCGGTATATGTTCATTAAGCGGGGAAGCCCTTAACTATAATTCAGTTGAATGGATAAGCAGTGGCGACGGTAGTTTTGATGACCCGGAAATCCTTGAACCCATCTACAGTCCCGGGCCGGATGATATTGCTATGGGAGGAGTCGACTTAACCCTGGGGGCAACATATAATCAAACAGGAACCACATTTGATGTTATGCACCTGAGCATTGATGGCAATCCCGGGATTCCCGACATGCCGGATGGCCCGGAATATGTTGATTTGCTAACCGTTACTTCATCCGAATATACAAGCTCCGCTTTACCATCAATCATTGAATATGAATGGAAACTGGATCCGGATGAGGCCGGTATCATCGAAGGTAACGGAACAATCGGCACAGTCACCTGGGAACCCACCTATCATGGGCTGGCCTATGTTTCTGTCAGGGCCATTGACACTTGTGGCCCGGGCTTGTATTCCGACGAATTTGAAGTCCTGGTAGATGAAGGCGGACTTGGTATTATTGAGCCCGGCAGCAAAGCCAGCCTGGCCATATATCCAAATCCAAATGAAGGCACTTTTACATTGGAAGCAACAAGCCAGCAACTTACAAACCTTAATATCAAGGTGTTTAATGCATCAGGAACTCTGATCTTACATGAAAAAGCCTGCACTAAAAATAATGTGTTTATAAAGCATTATGACCTGAGTGCATATCAGCAAGGTTTGTATTTTATACAACTTACCGGAGAAGGGATTTCTATAACGAAAAAACTCATCCTGCAATAATATTAAACTGTGCTGATGTATGAGCTGGGGATTCCAGGCTACGGCAAACACATATGCAAACCCATTTAAAATAACATAAGGCATTGATAATGAACTAAAATCATCGTATCTTTGCACCCGCAAAGCAAATATGACTATTTAACTATAACCAAGCTCATCGAATTATGAAAAAATCATTCGTTTTTTCCTTGATCATTCTCATTACAACCCTCTTTACTTACGCAGATGAATGGATTGATATTACAAGCCCGGAATCTGCCCCTGCTGAGATCCGGCTTATAGCAGCTGATAAGCAATCAAGCAGCATCTTGTTCAGGGTCCCTGGTTTCGATTTTGTGGAAGTCAGTACGGAACAAGGCCCTGCCTTTTTGCTAAAGCTTGAAGATGGCAGCCCGATGCTTGAGGCAGGCGCTCCGGATCTCTTGAAATTAACTGCTTCGGTGGTTATTCCTGATCTGGCCGGAATGGATGTACGTGTTTTATCTTCAGATTATACTGAATATGAAAACATCCTGATCGCACCTTCCAAGGGTAATCTTACACGTGATATCAACCCGGATGATGTGCCTTTCACTTTCGGAGAGCAATATACGCAAAACAGTTTTTTCCCGGGCAAACTTGTTGAACTCCGCAGTCCTTATATCATAAGGGATTACAGGGGCCAGACGGTGATTGTCTATCCTTTCCAGTATAATCCGGTTACCCGTATATTAAGGGTTTATCATAGTCTTGATGTTGAAGTTTTTAAAATAAATGACAATGGCGCGAATCCACTTATACGAGAGAAGATGCCTGAAAAGATCGCTCTTGAATATTTTGCAATCTACGATCTTCACTTTCTGAACAGCCCGCAAAACCTTACTGATTACACACCCGTTAGCGAACATGGTAATATGCTTGTCATTTCCTACAATGCTTTTATGTCAGCCATGCAGCCTTTGATCGACTGGAGGATACAAACAGGTACTCCTGTTGAGATTGTTGATGTTGCAAGTATAGGTGGATCTACACAGATCAAAAATTTTATCGCTGATTATTACAATACCAATGGATTAACATTTGTCCTGCTGGTTGGCGATGCAGCACAGGTACCTACATCCTATGCGAGTGGGGATTCTGATAATAACTATTCCTATATTGTTGGTAACGATCATTATCCTGATGTCTTTATTGGCCGTTTTTCAGCAGAAAATATTGGTCATGTTGAAACACAGGTAGAGCGCACCATTACCTACGAAATAAACCCCGACCTTGGCTTTGACTGGTTTCCACGTGCAATAGGGATCGCCTCTTCACAGGGTCCCGGTGATGATGGTGAATATGATTATCAGCATGTACGCAATATGAATACCGACCTTATAAACTTTACCTACACTTTTGCTGCAGAACTTTTTGACGGAAGCCAGGGTGGAAATGACGCCCCGGGCAACCCTTCACCAGCAATGGTCGCCACTGAAGTGAATACCGGTGCCACGATCATTAATTATACAGGCCACGGCAGCACAAATTCATGGGGTTCCTCAGGATTCTCAAGCAGCAATGTTAACGCCCTTACCAATAACGGAATGTGGCCTTTCATCTGGTCAGTTGCCTGTGTGAACGGAAACTTTGTTGGGGGAAGCTGTTTTGCTGAAGCATGGCTGCGCGCAACAAACAATGGCGAGCCCAGCGGAGCTGTCGCCACTATGATGTCGACCATTAACCAAAGTTGGAACCCGCCCATGTGCGGACAGGATGAAATGGTTGATGTGCTCGTTGAAACATATCCGGGCAATATCAACAGGACTTTCGGAGCAGCTTCTATGCATGGCTGTATGCAGATGAATGACGAATATGGTTCAGGAGGTAATGCCATGACCGATACGTGGGTTTGTTTCGGCGATCCGTCGCTCCATGTAAGAACAGCCTTCCCGCAAACCATGACTGCGTCCTATATGACAACCTTGCTTATCGGCATGAACTCATTAGAAATAACTGCTAACACAGATGGTGGGACTGCATGTCTTACAAATGACGGTAATATCATAGCTGCCGGAATTATAGAAGGGGAATCCGTTATATTGACATTTCCGGAACTTATCAATCCATGCACGCTTACACTGACAATCACAGCTTTTAACTTCCTGCCGCACATCAGTGAGATAGATGTAATACCCGGGAATATGCCTTTTCTTGTCTTTGACGATGACCATGTGATCGATATTAACGGAAATAATAATGGTAACCTCGACTTTGGCGAATCTGTCACCTACACCATTGACCTGCTAAATCTGGGTGGTGTAGACGCTACAAATGTCGACGTGACACTCGAAGCTAATGATCAATATGTTAGCATCACCGATAATGTTGAATTATATGACCTGATCCCGGCCGGACAGTCAGTGGGCATGCCGGAAGGCTTTGCTATGGACATTGCCGAAAATACACCCGATGAACACATCATCGACTTCACCATTACGGCTACCGATAGCGACACAACATGGACCATAGAGTACCAGGCAGAAGTCTTTGCCCCGATACTCAGCATTGCCGAGATGGTCATTGATGACAACAGTACCGGAAATGGGAACGGCAGGCTTGACCCGGGCGAAACAGCTACCATTAAGGTTAAAAATTACAATTCAGGGCATTGCCCGGCCGAAAATTCATTTGCTACACTGCAATCGGATTGTCAGTATTTAACATTTTCAAACAACACTGATTCTATAGGCACACTGGGATTGCTTGGTTTCCTATGGGCCGAATTCGAAGTAGAAGTAGATGCAGGTGCTCCTGATGGAGCAGCTATTGCATACTTTGAATATGAATTAACATCGGGAAACCTTACTGAGTTTACCACTTTTCAGAAAAAAATCGGCCTTATATACGAGGATTGGGAAACCGGCGATTTCAGCCGCCATGAGTGGGAACTTGGTGGTGAGGTGCTTTTTGAACTAACCGGCATTTATCCCTTTGAAGGGGTTTACTCAGCCAAATCGGGCAGCATTGAAGATAACGAACAAAGTGAACTTTCCGTAGATATGGAGGTGATGCTTCCCGATTCCGTCACATTTGTACTAAAGGTATCCTCCCAGCCTAATAAAGACATCTTCAAATTCTACATTGATAATTCACTCAAAGGTGAATGGTCAGGTTTTGGCATTGGATGGCAAAGGGTTTCCTTCCCGGTAGAGCCTGGGAATTATACATTTAGATGGGTTTATGAAAAAGACGGTTCCGGAATGGCGGGTAGTGACTGTGCCTGGATCGATTTCATCACTTTCCCACCCCTGATGACACTCACTTGTTATGCCGGAATTGATGACTATACATGCGATGAAAGCAACTTCCAATGCCTTGGAGAAGCTACCAATTGGGTATCTGTTGAATGGACAAGCTCCGGAGATGGTACTTTCGACGATCCCAATATCCTTGAACCCATATACATGCCGGGCATTGATGATATTAACAATGGAAGTGTTATATTGACCCTTACGGCAGAAGATGCAGAGGGTTTGTTGGTTGATGATGAGATGACCCTCCTGCTTATGGCTGTCCCTGAAGTGCCATCAACACCGGCAGGACCGGATTATGTAAACCTGAATATTGTAACTTCATCAGAATACACCACAGAAGCTGTTCCATATGCAGATCACTATGAATGGAATGTTGAACCCGGTGAAGCAGGATCTTTCGCTGGAATCGGGACTACGGGAACTATTACCTGGAACCAGTCCTTCCTGGGCACTGCAATTATCACAGTCAGAGCCATGAATAATTGCGGCAATGGCGAATACTCTGAAGGATACAATGTAACGGTTGATAATTACACTACCGTTGAAGAGCTGACTACAGAGAATACGTTCCAATTATGGCCAAATCCGAATACCGGCAACTTCAGCATTCAGGCATCCGTGAGCAAAGCCGGAAATTATTCGCTACGGGCCTATAACCTCGTAGGAAAAGAAATGGCTTCCAGAACTAACATTTATCTTAATGGAAAGAATAGTATAAAGATCGATTTTGGAGGCCTTTCCGAAGGACTTTACTTCATGGTTATCGAAGGCCAGGGAGAAAAGATGATCCAGAAACTGATTATTAGAAAATAACCACAGGGGCTGTCTCAAAAGCCTAATATTTAAGTCATTTCGACCGAAGGGAGAAATCTATTATGCTGAAATCAGTAATACAGATTTTTCGCTAACACTCGAAATGACCTTGAGCAGACCTTTTGAGACAGCCTCCTTTAACAAAACCAAAATTGCTTAAAATGAAAAAATCATTCTCAGTTATTGCTTTTGCCTTTGCATTGTTTGCTTTTGGCAATATGTATGCACAAAACACTATTTATGTGGGGCAAAGCATGCCAAATGGTCTCACCATTGAAACAAATACTTTTTTTGAATTCTCAGGTAAGCATCATGTATCCTCATTTTCGGCTACTGAACAAAATACGGAAGAGGGCTTATTTACACGCCTGGCGGTTCAGGGAAACTCAAAAACTGATTTATTCGGCCATCCGGAAATGCCGGCAAACCGAAAACTGATCAGGGTTCCCCTTGGTGCCAATGCTATTGTTACCATCCACAATGCTATTTACGAGGATATCGATCTGAAAAAAGAAGGTTTCCCGGCAGTTGTATATCCGGCACAACCTCCAAGGATCAAAAGTGACGACTATCATGAATTTGTAATAGACAAGGCCGCGTATCAGCAAGCCGGATTTGAAAAACATGAGTTGGTGAGTGTTGACATGCTGGGTATTTTAAGGGATAAGCGTATCGCCAGGATCAATTTCATCCCATTTCAATATGATCCCGTCAGGCACATCTTAAGAGTTTATCACCAAATCGATTTTACAGTAGAATTTAAAAATGCCGATATTCCGGCTACCCTTGCGCTGGAAGAAAATTTTGCATCCCCTTGCTTTCAATCGGTCAATAATTTTCTTGTCAACGATATACCTGAAAGTAACAGGGAGAATTTCAAAGTATATCCAATAAAATATGTGATCATCGCCGATAGGATGTTCGAAAGCCAGTTACAGCCATTTATTGAATGGAAAACACACAAAGGCTTTATTGTTGTTGAATCATATACTGATGAAAGCGCAGTTGGCAACACATTGTCTTCAATAAAATCATACATTCAGGGGCTTTATGATTCCGGCACACCGGATGACCCCGCCCCTTCTTATGTGCTTTTCGTGGGGGATATACAACAGATCCCAACCTGGAGTAACGGCAATGGTGCCACCGATCGTAATTACTGTGAATATACGGGTGACCTTTTCCCTGAAATCTACTACGGGAGGTTTTCTGCACAGAATACAGGACAGCTTCAGCCATACATTGACAAGACCCTGCTATATGAAAAGTATCAGATGCCAGACCCTGCTTACCTGGATGAGGTAGTATTGATTGCCGGCATGGATGGGTCCCATGGATATGATTGGGGCAATGGGCAGATCAACTACGGAACAATAAACTATTTCAATCCCGAGCACGGGATTACTGCCCACGCCTACCTCTATCCTCAATCCGGATCCAATGCAGCACAGATACGGCAGAATATCAGTGACGGGGTTACTTTTGGGAATTATACAGCCCATTGCAGCCCAAGCGGATGGGGCAACCCTTCCTTCACGATCTCTCACATCCCTGCTCTGCAGAATCAGGATAAGTATGGCGTACTGATTGGTAATTGCTGTTCATCAAGCGAATACCAGCTTAATGAGTGCTTTGCAGAAGCCATAGTCCGTGCTCAAAATAAAGGAGCTGTTGGCTATATTGGTGCCTCAAACAGTACTTATTGGGATGAGGATTATTACTTTGCTGTAGGGGTAGGACAAATCTCACAAATTCCACCAGCTTATTCCGAAACCGGACTGGGACTTTACGACCGGGCCTTTCATGATCATGGCGAAGATTTTGGAGAATGGTATGTCAGCGGTGATGAAATGATCTTTGCAGGGAATTTGGCTGTTACAGAAGGATCACCGGGATCGGCACAGTACTACTGGGACGTTTATAACTACATGGGAGATCCATCCCTGATGGTTTTCTTCTCAAACCCGCCTGTTACTGCGGTAACTTATTCCCCTTTGCTGCCACTGCAATCAACCTCTTTTACAGTAACCACCGAACCTTATGCCTATGTCGCGCTTTCCATGAATGGCGATTATATAGGTGCTGCTCTGGCAAGTGCAGACGGTATTGCTGTCCTGGAATTCCCGGCGCTTACACAAAATGGAGAGGGTGATGTTGTGGTTACAAGGCAAAACGGACAACCATTTTTCGGTACCGTGATCATTGCATCCCCAAGCGGCCCTTACCTTATGCTCGAAGAGGTTAGCATCAGTGATGCAAATGGCAACAATAACGGACAAGCTGATTTCGGAGAATCCGTTGCACTGGACGTTAGTCTGACAAATGTCGGCAACGGAGATGCCAACAATACCATCAGTACTTTAATTGGCAGTGACCCTTATGTTATCGTCACGAAAAACATTCATCAATGGCCAGTCATTCCCGGGCAAACAACCCTGACTGAAGATAGTACATTTTCACTCGACATTGCCGCTGATGTCCCGGATCAGCATATGGTAAATTTTGATATTGAACTCGTAACTTCATCAAAAGAAACCTGGACATATGAATATGACATGATGATCAACGCCCCTGTACTAACCATTGAATCGATGATCATTGACGACAGCCAGACCGGCAACGATAACGGACGCCTCGACCCGGGTGAAACGGCAACCCTTAAAATCATAAACAGAAATACAGGTCACTGCGAAGCCTATGATGCGGTGGCACAACTAAATTCGATATGCCAGTATCTTAGCTTTGAAAACAATACAGATTCCATTGGCACATTAGGTTTGCTTGGTTATAAGTATGCTGAATTTGTTGTGGAGGTTGATGCAGATGCCCCCATCGGTGTAGCTACTGCATTGTTTAACTATTCGATAAATTCGGGAGAGTACAATGCTGCCAAAGAATTCAGCGAAAAGATCGGCTTGCTTTTAGAAGACTTTGAAACCGGCGACTTTACCAAATTTGATTGGGAAATGGCGGGAGATCAACCCTGGCAAACCACCAACATATATCCTTATGAAGGGGATTATTCTGCTATCTCAGGGAATATTACCGACGGGCAAAGCTCAATACTTTTTATCAACGTTGATGTAATGATCGCCGATTCTATATCATTTGTCTTTAAGGTGTCTTCACAAGTGAATCAAGATAAACTGAAGTTTTACGTCAACAACACCATGAATGGAGAATGGTCAGGTGTTGGCGGAGGATGGAACGAAGTTTCCGTTTATCTCCCTATTGGAATTCATACCTTAAAATGGGTTTATGAAAAAGATGCCGGCGGTTTCTCCGGCGACGACTGCGCATGGCTTGATTATATCATTTTCCCACCCCTGATGACACTTACTTGCTATGCAGGGCTTGATGATTATACTTGCGACGGTAGCAGCTTCCAGTGCCAGGGACAAGCCACTGACTGGATCTCTGTTGAGTGGACAACCACCGGTGACGGAAACTTCGACAATGCAGGTATTCTTGAACCGGTTTATACACCGGGTAGTGACGATATTGCCAATGGCAGCGTTATTCTCACACTTACTGCAGAAGATACGGAAGGCTCTTTGGTTGATGACGAGATGACACTTATGGTTATTGAAACACCCGAAACCCCCGTGACTCCTGAAGGCCCCGATTATGTGAACCTTTACATTGTTACATCTTCAGAATATACAACAGAGCCGGTTCCATATACCGACTATTATGAATGGCGTGTAGAACCTATCGAAGCCGGGTCCTTTGCAGGTATCGGAATAATCGGGACCATTACCTGGAATCAATCATTTCTGGGTACTGCCACCATATCGGTCAGGGCAATGAATAATTGCGGCGACGGACTGTTTTCAGATGGCTTTGAAGTAACAGTTGATAATGTTGTTGCTATTCCTGAAGCTTCATTGGAAAATACCTTCTCTGTATATCCAAACCCAAGCAAGGGAAATTTCAATCTTATAAGCTCTTCCGGGATAAGGGATGCAAGCATCATCGTTTATAATATCATTGGAGAAAAGGTATTTGACCTCAGCACTGATATTGCAACAGGTGAAAGCATACATATCGGGCTTGAACATTTCCCAAAAGGCCTATATATCCTTTCCATCAGAACTGATAATTCCGGGTTTACCGAAAAGCTGATCATTAAATAGTAATCCCCCGGCATACTGAAACCCTTCTGATTCTGGTTCAGAAGGGTTTTCATATTAACTAAAAAGCAAGCTGCAACCCCTTACATCACTGCTATCGGTACGGCCAAGCACCTCAAAGGACCCATCGGGATGTAATTTTCCAATATCCTGGGTTTCGATAAATGCACACGAATGTATATTAGCCAGGTCAATGATATTGATGGCCCCGGTTTTACCTTCCGGCAATATTTGAAAAGGATCCTGTATATCGCGTACAATTACTTTCATCCACGGCGGGGCAATAAACCTTCCATCTCCCGTTGAATACGCTTGTGATAGCAATTCTGTCATTCCATACTCCGAATGGATTGATTTGAGTTGAAAAGCATTGCATAGATGCTTATGCAATTCAGCCCGGGTGATCTCCTCCTTCCTGCCTTTCATCCCGCCTGTTTCCATCAGGATAATGTTTTTACCCACCGGAAAGCTATATTGCGTTGCAAAATCAAGAAGGGCAAAGGAAACACCTATCAATATGACTTTTGTTTTATCTGAAGAAAATATTTTCAGTTTATCAGCAAGTTGATCATGTTCATAGAGGAAAAATCCACTTTCAGCATATCCTCCCGCCCGTATCAGCTCTTCGACCATAAAAACAAGTGACGATCCTTCCCTTTCAAGGTATGAGGGCAGCAAGGCAAGGAAACGGTATTCGGCCGGTTCGCCGTAAAATACCCTGAATGCATTTATAAAACTCTTTTTACAGAGTTCAAGGTTCCTGATATAATGCTTGCTGCGCTGCATCCCGCTGGTACCGCTGCTTGTAAAAACAATTTCTTCATCGAAGATTCCTGATATGATCTTGTGGTTTTTAAAAAACCCAATGGGCAGGAAAGGTATTTCATAAGAATTGGAAATGCGCTGTATATCAATCCCCAGAAAATTTATATAATCACGATAAACGGTATTCTCCCGAGCCTGGTAATGAAATATTTCCATTGCGAGACCGTTAAATGCTTCAGGCGTCAGCTTCCGGAAAATCTTCTCCTGCAGCGAGTCGATATGGGAAAAAGCAGACAATTTAAATTTTCGTAATTTTACATTAAATAAATACCTGCATGAGGCTTTCTTCAAAAATACAGTTATTTCTGGTAATCCTGTTGATAGCTGGATTTGGCTCCTGCAAAAAGGTTGAAAAATTCCCCGACATCCCACGGATTGAATATATGAGTTTTACCAGCCTTTACAATCCTGATCTTGAAATTTTTGACCGGGGAGTGCTCAGGTTTTCTTTTGAAGATGGCGATGGTGATATCGGTTTAAACAATGGCGATACCCTGCCCCCCTTTAACCCTTCCTCAAAATATCATTATAACCTTATCATTACCTATTTTGAAATGCAAAACGGGGAACTCAAAGAAGTGCCTATCCTTTGGTTCAATCCCCAGACAGAGCAATACGACACCCTTACACTCAGCGCACGCATTCCTAACCTGACACCGCAGGGGATTAACAAAGCAATTAGCGGTGAAATCCAGGATACCATGTTCATTTACAATTTCAATTCGGTTTACGACACCATTAAATTAGAAGCTTTCATTGTAGACCGGGCTTTAAATGAGAGCAATACTATCAGCACTCCGCTAATAGTAAGATAAATGCAACAAGGTTTATTTCGCTTTTATATTAATACCAAAATTCATGATATTGAAATTGAGCCAACAAATATTATTAGTATTTTTGGCCGGTTCACCGGGATTGGACAGGAGTACACACAATTCCATACCGGAAAACTACGTTGAACTCATTAAAAACCCCTTCTGATCCAGGGATCGAGGACTTTGCTAAAATAAAATTTTGACGAAAAAAGACTGCATGTTCACACGCATTAAAAATATACTTCCCCTGATACTTATACTTTCACTCAGTATGGGAGTAATTCTGATTCCCCTTTCGGGCCAGGCACAAAAATCAGACAAAAAAAATAAAAACAAGGAAAGGCAGGACAATTCAGAACTATTTCTTGAAGCCAACACCCAAAAACTTCTCGGCAAGCTCGATAAAGCCAGGGACCTCTTTATTCAATGCCTTTATGCCGATCCCGAAGATGCAGCCTCCATGTATGAGCTGGCAAGGATTGAACGGGTTCTCAACAATCAGAAAGAGGCTTTGGAATGGGCAGAAAAATCTGTCGTTTATGACCCCGAAAATATTTGGTACCTAAAGGTGCTTTCTGACCTATACCAGGAAAATATGCAGTTCGATGAATCAATAGAGGTGATCAATAAACTTGTTAAGATGCACCCCGACAACCTGGAGTACCTCTATGACCTGGCCCTGACACACTTACTTGTTGGCAATTATCAGAAATCCATCAACACATATAACAGGATTGAAAAACAAATCGGTGTAAGCGAGGACATCTCCATTCAAAAACAAAAAATATGGTTGCGGATGGAAAAACCGGAAAAAGCCATTGAAGAGATGGAGTCCCTTTGTGAAGCCTGGCCCCAGGAAAGCAGGTTAAAGGCTATACTGGCCGAATTGTACCTGTCGAACGGGATGGACAAAAAAGCCCTGGAAGCCTATCTCCAAATTGCAGAAAGCGACCCCGATAATGCCTATATTCAAATCTCCTTATCGGATTACTACAGAAAAAGGGGAGAAACCGAAAAATCATTTAAACATCTTAAACTGGGTTTTGCCAATCCATACCTTGATATCGATACCAAGGTTCAGATCCTTCTGGCATATTTTACCGTGAAGGAATACTATGACGAACAAAAGAAAGAAGCGGAAGAACTGGCCGGTATCCTCGTAAAAACACATCCTGAAGAAGCCAAAGCATACAGCATCCAGGCTGACTTACACTATCAAAACGAAGAGTGGGAAGAAGCCAGGGAGTCGTTGCGTAAGGTAATAAGTCTTGATAGCAGCAGGTATATTGTGTGGGAACAGCTGCTTTTTGCAGAATCCAACCTTTCCGATTTCGAGGCTATGCGTGATGAAAGCCGGAAAACCATTGAACTCTTTCCCCAGCAACCGCTTCCTTATCTTTTTGCTGCCGTTGCCAGTTATCAGTTCGAAGACCATCACCAAATGATCAAAGATCTTGAAACCGGTATCCGATTCGTTGTAAGAAACGACCTGCTGCTGGCAGAATTCTATAATTACCTGGGTGATGCATATCATCAGGTGGGTGAAGACGACAAAGCCTTTGAAGCTTATGAGGCTTCCTTAAAAATCAATTCCGATAACTCCATCGTATTGAATAACTATGCCTATTATCTTTCACTACGGGGCGAGGACCTGGAGCGTGCTGAAAAAATGGCAAAAAAGGCCACGGAGCTGGACCCCGAAAATTCATCCAATCAGGACACTTATGGATGGGTGCTTTACAAACTGGGGGAATATGAGCAAGCCCTTGAATGGATAGCCATGTCGCTTAAAAACCACAATGAAGAAAATGCCGAGGTGCTCGAACATTACGGTGATGTATTGTATAAACTGGGAAAGGAAAGGGAAGCCAAAAATTACTGGAAGCGTGCGTTGAAGGCTGGAAATGGAGGTAGTGAATTGTTGGAAAAAAAAGTAAACGAAGGCATATTATATGAATAATCTTTTACGAAATACCATTTCTGCTAGCAAATGGGCCATCATCACCATGTTCCTTATTATGATCATCATATTAGGGGCCTGTTCCACCAAAAGACATATTATCAAGGAACCCCTTAAGGAAGCCGGAGCAGCATATCTGCTTGAAGAGCTGGCTGTAAATGAACTTCAATTCTCCTGGTTCTCAGCCAGGTTTTCCATCGATTACATTTATGATAAAAAGTTCACCGAATTCAGAGGGCAGATCAGGATCAGGAAAGATAGTATCATCTGGCTTTCATTTTCACCGGCCCTGGGAATTGAAATGGCCAGGCTAAAGATCACCAATGACTCCGTATTCTTCATGAACAGGATAAACAAGACCTGTCTCCGGGGGGATTACAGGTTCATCAATGAATACCTGCAAACCAATATTGATTTCGATATCCTACAATCTTTAATAATTGGTAATGATTTTCAATTTTATGAAAAATCCAAATTCAGGGCCAGCGTCGATAGCTGGGAGTATAAATTATCAACGTCTGAACGCAGAAAACTCAAAAAGTTTGTCAAACATGATGAAACAGATGCCAAAGCCTTTTATCAGAATATCTGGCTAAACCCCGAGAATTTCAAGATCACCAGGGTGAACATCAAGGAAATCACCAACGATAAGAAACTTAATGCCTATTACAGTGATTTTAAAGACCACAAAGGACAGCTTTTCCCATTCGACATCGTATTTGAGATCATGGCTGATGAAAAGATCACGGTGAAGGTAAATTATTCCAGGATCCGCATTGATGAACCCCTTAGCTTCCCTTTCAGTATTCCTTCCAAATATAAGAGGATCTACTAAATGAAGATGAAACAGGTGTACATACCGTTTTATCATAAACTACGAATAATAGCCATTCTGGGATTTTTCCTTTTTCCGGTCTTTTTGGCTGCCCAGGATCGCAAATCCGGCCTGCGGCAGGAAAAAAAGCAAATCGAAGCTGATATTAAATACACTAATCAGCTCCTTTCAAAGACCAGGGAAAACCGGCGCAGCAGCATGGATGGCCTGGTGATCCTTCAGCAAAGGATAAGGCAACGCGAGAGGCTGATAAATACGATCAAGGCTGAACTCATTTTACTCGACAATGAAATAATAGAAACCGGCGACAGCATATTCGGCCTCACCGTTGAGTTAAAAAAGCTAAAAGAAGAATATGCCCAAATGATATACTATGCCAACCGGAACCGCAGTTCATACAACAGGCTGGTATTTGTTTTTTCTGCCCGGGATTTCAACCAGGCCTACCGCCGCATAAAGTATTTTCAACAATATGGAGCATACCGCAGAACTCAGGCAGAACTCATTACATCTACACAGGATAAGTTAAGCATTAAAGAGCTGGAACTGGAACAACAAAAGGCCGAAAAGCAAAGCTTGCTGGCGCAAGAACACGATGAAAAGCAACAGCTTGAAAATGAAAAAGGGGATGTGGACCATACCATCCAGGACCTGGGGCAAAAAGAAAAAGAACTAAAAGCCGCCCTGAGAGCTAAACAAAAAGCGGTTGCTGAGCTGGAAAAGGCCATCGAGAAAATCATTGCTGAAGAGATCAAGCTGGCGGAGGAACGGGCCCGGGCCCGGGCAGGGACAACAACAAGCAGCGGCTTTGCACTCACCCCTGAAGAAAAACAGCTTTCAGAGAACTTTACGAGCAACAAAGGTAAATTACCCTGGCCAACAGAAAGGGGCATTGTTTCTAGTACTTTTGGAGAACACCAGCACCCGGTACTACCACGTGTGAAAATTAAAAACAATGGTATCGATATCCTTACCGGAGAGGGTGAATATGCCAGGGCTGTCTTTAACGGAGAGGTAACCCGTGTGATCTCTGTGCCGAATTTCAATAATGTGGTGATCGTCAGGCATGGTGAATTCCTCACGGTTTATTCAAACCTGGATGAGGTAATGGTAAGCAAAGGGCAGAAAATAACTACCAAACAGCGAATCGGCCGTATTTACACCGACCATAATGAAAATAGGACCAAGCTGCATTTTGAAATCTGGAAGGCCAAGGACCTGATGAACCCCTCTTCCTGGCTTGCCGGGAAACGTTGATCTAATTTGCGGACCTGATAACCTTAATCCGCTCGCTGAAACCATTTCCGCTAAGCTGTATGATATAAATTCCGGGTTGGAGTATATTCCCTGTTTGATCCAAGCCATCCCATCTTATGGTATGCTTGCCAGGCAATGTTGTATTTTCTATCCATGTATGAAGCAATCTTCCGGATAAGGAATATACTTGCAATAGCAAATCACCTGCTTCCGCCATACTTATGCATATATGAAGCTCATTGGTAAAAGGATTGGGATAATAAGAAATGATCATATTGCTTTCTACAATAGCATCAGAAACACCCATATTGGGAATAACATTCATTTCAATGACCACCGGAACCTTTATTCCGGCAAGGTCTTCAATCTGCATTTCACAATAATAAGTTCCCAATGCCATTCCGCTTGCATCAAAACTTATGGTGACAGCAACACTGTCACTACCCGCTAATACACCTGAGCCCGGAGCAAAATCAACCCATCCGGGCATGTTGGCAATATTGCATTCGAAAGGCAATTCAAAGCCAACAAGATTTTGCAGGATCAGGTCTTTCTGCCCACTGGAATCCGGGGCTATGAAATAGTGAATACTGTCTGCAGAAGCTTGGATCCGTGGGCTCAGCAATTTTCTGATTGCATTGTTTACATTCAGTCTCCCCCCCGACACGCAAAGCGTATCGAAGCCAGTAAGCGTATCGACACCATCCAGGATCAGGTTCTTCATGAAAATCGCCATCGCAGCGGGTTGATCACTGTACTTTTGCAGGAATATTTCATCAGCAGCAGCAAACATTAGGGCAATACTTCCGCTTACATGGGGTGATGCCATAGATGTACCTGTTATATACCCGTATGTACTTAAAGCTTTTGTTGTAATAATATTTGTGCCCGGGGCACCCAGGTCGATAGATACAGAGCCCCATGCCGCATTATCGTACTTAATATCATTTTTTGTGGTATTGGTAACGCCTATGAGGAAATCACTGTCGAAATTGGTCGGCACATCCCCAACCTCTTCAACATTCCATGGTTTATTCATGGTAGCTGCAGCACTCAGTATCCCTAAGCTCCCCAACGAATCATACATCATGCCCCAGATAGGGTAGTCATCAGGATTTGCAAAATCCACCCCAAAGGAACTGTTCGTAGCAACTATAAATGCACCTTTTTCACCATTGGTTTCCTCATACAATAAACGCATGCTGTACACATAGGCATAAGCTTCCACCACTGTTGATTCAAAGGTGGAGGAACCGGCTACAGGCATCAGGGCACAATTCCAGTTCACACCGCTAATACCCGTTTCATTATTCCCTATTGCCCCTGCGATACCTGCAACACTGGTTCCATGGGCCCTCGCAGGAATGGTCCCTGTTGCTGAATAAGCATTCCAGCCATCATAATCATCTACATAACCATTGTTATCATCATCGATCCCATTATCAGGAATCTCATTAATATTTTTCCAATAGTTCATGTCCTCATGGCCAAGGTAAAACCCATCATCCACCACTGCCAGGACGATGGTATCACCCAGAACTGTTGTTCCGATGTTCACGGCAATTTCCCAGGCTTCTGTTGCATCAATATCAGCATCCACAAGCCCGCCTGACTGCCCGATATTATACAATGCCCATTGTTCCATGAATTTGGGATCGTCGGGGATTAGCTCGCGAAGCAAGATATAATGATCAAACTGAGCCTGGGCGATATACTTGTCGTCATGTAATTGTTTTAGCAAGTCTTTTCCTTCGCATATACTCTCATCGTAGTTAAACAACCATATGCCTAATTGATCCGACAGGCATTTTTCTGAAATTAAGCCTGCGAAAGAGTATAATCCTGCTAATTTATTTAATGTTATCTTTTGGTTTGTTGTTTGTTGGAGTTGAAGTATGATCTTTCCTGGTATAGCATTGTTGTCAACATTCCTCTCGGGATAGCCCGACGAAAGCAGCATAAAAACTGACAGGATGGAAATAGCAAATAACTTATTTTTCATAAAAACACCACTAGTGTCATGTCAAGAGCATAT
>JAGLYE010000010.1 GCA_023132505.1 Bacteroidales bacterium
TGTCTGTTGTTTGTCGCAAATGCGGCAGCGTCCGTTATGTTAAAGCAGGTTTTGTAAATACAGTTCAGCGATACAGCTGCAATGATTGCGGATGTCATTTCACCATGAGCAGGAGGGGGGTTTCGGTGGATGTAAAGCGGGTGGCAGTCCATCTTTACTTGGAGGGTATGGGGTTCAGGGCCATTAGCAGGATTACCGGAATCAGTGATGTTGCCATTGCCAAATGGATCAATCCCATGAAGGGAAATCTTTCTCCAATACGTAAACAGCGGATCAGAGTGACCGAACTGCATAAGCTTGAGCATTTCTTTATCACCAAGGAATTATTTAATAAATATGGCTGGCTTCTTATCGGTATCGAAGAGAATAAAGACGTATGCCTCTTTGGCTCCTATACATCAGGGAACTGTCGGCTAACTGCGAAATGAGAAGGTTAAATTAGTAGGCAGTAGGCAGTAGGCAGTATCCGGTATCTGGTATCTGATGCCCGGTACCCGGAACCTTGTACCCGGTACCCGATATCATATATAATAAGTTTGCAATATTCTAAAAAAATCTACTTACTATTGCTTCTTAATAACCCAAATCCCATTGAATCATGCGAAAGGTCTTGTTCCTGATCCTGGTGTTCACAGTATTCATTATTGGCTGTAATGAGCCAGGCAATAAGAAAAGAACAAAGCGCGAAAGGGAAGCCCCTACATATACTATCGGTATCAATCTGTCTCTAAGCGGGAATGGAAGTTATTTTACTGAGGAGGTCAAAAAAGGCCTGGAACTCTCTTTCGATTACATTAATAATGAATCTGAAAGGATGATCATAAATGCCATTTATGATGATAATAAACTTAATCCGAAAGATGCGGTTACCATAACAAAGAAATTTCTTGAAATTGATGATGTAGATCTGATCATCAGTGGTTATACCCCGATCATTCAGGCTACGATAGGGCTGGTTGATCAACACGGTGTACCTATGCTGGTTACCCTGTCAAGCGTCGAGGAGATCGCAAAGCCTTATAAATGGGCCTTCCGTGATTTTGAGCTCGAATCAGTGATTATGCCCCTGATGGCGTCATATGCTTATTCAGGATTGGAGATGCGAAAGGGATCGTGGCTGGTTATCAATGATGATATGGGAGCCGATGCTGTGAAATTCTTCAGTGAAAAATTTGCTGAAGAAGGAGGTGAAATGATAAAGGGTGAAGTATTTGAGGCTTCAGAAATGGATCTTCGCAATAAGATCAATAAAGTTATGGCAAATGATCCCGATTTTATTATTGTCATCGGACGTGGTTCGGCCATGATCAATGCCTGCAGGCAAATACGGGAACGTGACCGGGAAATACCTATCCTCAGCAATAATACAGTCGACAATGACATTGTTTGGGAAGCCCTGGGTGGGAATGAGAGCAATATATGGTTTCCCCGGCCCTATACAGACTTAGAAAGCATCCGCTATAGAAAGGTAAATGAACGTTTCAAAGAGAAATACGGCCATGAGATGAACTGGCTGAACATATATGGTGTTTCAATAGCAAATTACCTTACACAGGGGCTCAGAAAAAGCGGAGGTGATAAAGAATCTATGAGAAACTACCTCATGACACTGAATGTACCATCACTTCGTGGTATGCTGGTAATGAATGAAAGCAGTGATGTAAATATTCCGCATGAGATATTCAGGCGGCTTGATGGGAAATCTATAGCGGTAGTGGCATTTGAACCTGCGGAAAACTAAAGAAAAAAATAAACCCAAATAACCTCAACAGTATGAAAAAAGTTTTACAATTCATCTTATTAGCGATTGCTGCGATTTGCCTGTCATCGGCTGTATATGCTCAGACAGCTGCAATCAGCGGCTTTGTTTACGACCTTGACAGCGGCGAGCCGCTGGAGATGGCAAATATCAAAGTGAAAGGAACAAGCATTGGAAGCACCAGTGACGAGAATGGGTTCTTTAGCTTTGATGTAAGCAGCACCGGCAAGATTTTCATTGAAGTATCCTATATCGGTTATAAGGATGTTGAAATGGAGGTTGAGCCCGGAATTATCCTGCAGATCAAGCTTGAACCCGATGTGATAATGGGTGCAGAAGTAGTGATCAGTGCATCCCGCGTGGATGAAAAAATCATGGAAGCCCCGCTCACAATTCAGAAAATGAATGTTAAACAGATAGAAAACGCAGCATCAGGAGATTATTTTAGTGATCTGTCTAACATGCGTGATGTTGAGATCATTAATAACAGTATTGGCTTCAAGGTTTTCAATGCAAGGGGCTTCAATACTACATCTCAGTTACGTGTGGTTCAGTTCATTGATGGGGTCGATAATCAACTTCCTACTATCAATATCGTAACCGGCAATATGTTCGGAGTGAACGATCTGGATCTGGAAAGCGTGGAGGTGATCTCCGGCCCTGCATCAGCCATGTATGGCCCCAATGCCATGCAGGGTGTGCTGAGTATGAACACCAAAAGCCCATTTAAATATCGTGGGGTTAGCCTGAGGTTCAAAGCGGGTACACGTGAGTATGGCGAAGTCCAGTTCCGCTACGCCGATGTATTTGCCAAAGGAAAACTCGGTTTTAAGATCACAGGCTCAGCAATGACGGCAAAGGATTGGGTCGCAGATGATCCTAAGGCCAATCGTTATGGAAACCAGCCTACACCACCGCAGAATTTCAACCAGGTAATTCAGGATAAGGCTGATGAGGGAATTCCTATTTTTCAACAGTTCGTGGATTATGCAGCTCAGTACCCCGATGCCAACCCCGGCATGGTTCAGTTTAAGATGCCCGGATATATGGAATCGGAGTTATATGACGGCAAAACCAATAACTTCAAGATCGGTGGCGGGCTTTATTATAAAGCCATGAAGGAAATGATGCTTTCGTATGAAGGCCGTTATTCAACGGGTACGAGTATTTATATGGGAAACAACCGTGCTCCCATGGAGGGTTTTTACCAGATGCAACACGTACTTGGACTCGATTATAAAGGTTTTTCATTCAAGGCATATATGAGCCAGGATGATACCAAAAATATATACAGCCTGCCTGCTACAGGCGTGCTCATGGGATTCTCATCCATGAAAAATGTTGGCCCTGCTTTCCTGGGCACTTATGTAGGCTCCATCGCTGAATTGAGTGGTGGCTTTAGCAACCCCTACAACCCTGCATGGGGAGAGGTAGCCGAGGGCAGCGCCATGATGGCTGCCAATGGGCAGTGGCTCCAGCCGGGTACGTCTGAATGGGATGCAGCATTTGATAAGGTAACCAGCAACCCTCCGCCTTTTGGTTCCAACTTTCAGAACAAGACCTGCCTGTATCACCTGGAAGCACTCTATAATCATAGTTTTAACAAGATTGACCTGAATGTGGGTGCCTCTTTCAGGAATACAAACCCGGTGTCACACGGGGCGGTATTTGCAGATACTGCCGGTATTAAAATCAACGTTGCAGAATATGGCGGTTTCGCCCAGGCGATCTGGAATGCAGTTGAAAACCGCCTGAAAATTTTTGGTTCTGTTCGGGTTGATAAAAGCTCAAACTATGACCTGCAATTATCACCCAGGCTGGCGTTTGTGTTTAATGTGAACGAGAACCATGTATTAAGATTGACCGGACAATCAGCGTTCCGCAGCCCTGCAGTAACCGACCAGTACCAGTACCTGAATAAAGGTTATGGATTCACCATTGGAAATATTAATGGCTTTGGGAATGCATATACCTATTCATCAGTAGTGGCATTTGATGGTACTAATCCGCAAGTATTGCAAACAACCTATGTGGATGGTGTGAAACCTGAACAGCTCCAAAGTATCGAGCTTGGATATAATGGCCTGATCACAAAGAAATTCTTTGTCGACCTGAGCCTTTATTACAATATGTATTCAGACTTCATTACTTATGTTGAGGTGGCAAGGCCCAATGGTGATGCCGTTGCAGGTGAACCAAGTGGCGTAGAGGCGATCAAAACAAGGAACTATACACGTTATCTGGTAGCAACAAATACCAATCAGGATATGAATACCTATGGTGCCAGTATAGGGCTTACATATTTCATCAAGTCCACCCTCAAAGTTTATGGGAACTATACTTATTCAAAACTGGATACGGCCAACTTTGATAAAAACTTTATGCTGGCATACAATACGCCGGAACATAAGATCAATATTGGTATGGAGGGAAAGATATACAAGGGCTTTGGTTTTGCACTCAACTGGAGGTGGGTTGATGATTATACCTGGGAATCTGTATTCGCGCCCTATCCGAACCTTATCAAATCATACAATGTAACAGATCTGCAGTTCAGCTTTGAAGTGCCGCGACTGATGTCGACTCTCAGAGTGGGCGGATCGAATATATTTAACCAGGAATATATACAGGCAACAGGAATGCCGCAGATCGGAGCATTCTACTATGCTTCATGGACATTTAATTTTGACTTTAAGAAATAAGTTGACGGAAAAATACCCTTACACAAAGCCCTGCTTATTGGCGGGGCTTTTTTTTATCTGAATCTTTTTCTACTTTTAACTATCGAAACCGATATCAGATGTGCTATGATTAATATCTTTTTGAAAAATTACAGGAAAAAGAAAAAGAAAAAAGTTCGAAAGAAAAGGAAAGAAAAACGAATCATGACCCTGGAGGATAAAAGGGATGGCTGGACGAAAAAATGGGGTTCTGATGATTTTGATCCGGACTGGGAACTAAAATCATTCCCGGAAAGCATCAGGGAATTGATTGAGGATGGATTGTTACCTGATGGGACCACGGTAGTTGATATCGGTTGCGGTTCAGGCTATCTGGCAGCAAAGCTTGCTGAAAAAGCTTATCAGGTAACCGCATTTGATTTTGCAGAAACTGCTATTGAAAAGGCACGGAAAAATTATCCGGAAGGCCCCGGACTTAAGTATTATGTTGCTGATGCGACAGCCCCATTACCTTTTATTGATACCTTCAGAATCGGCATTGACAGAGGTACTTTGCATACCCTGCCTATGAATAATCATCCTGACTACGTTAAGAATATTTCCCCTATTATTGAATCAGATGGTTTGTTGATTATAATTTATGCAGAGCAAATTGCCAGAAAGCTATCAGGTTCACCGAAAGATAATCATGGTGATTCATTGAAAGATCATATTTTTAAATTATTTGAACAAACTTTTAATATTATCGATTTTGAGAATATAATGATCCAAAGTCAAAACAAGGATGATGTCCCTGGATTTCTGATCATTCTAAGAAGAAATGGAGAGAAAATAAGCGGTGTGAACCTTTAATTTATTTTGATTTCTTTATCAACATGATTAAGGTAAGCCTCTATATGACCGGGATTGATAAGCTGGGGACTTTCCATCCATTTTTCACTTAGCAGGTCAACATATTGTTTTATGATTGAGTTGATCCTTTTTTTCCTGCTCATTTCGTCATTTCCTTTGTCGAGTACTGGATATAGGTCAACCTGGATAAAATTATTTTTTTTGGGATATATAAATATCGGAATGATCTCTGCATCTGTACTCAGGGCCAGTTCTGCGTAACTCTCCCTGAAAGTTCTCAGTTTTCCGATAAATGGAAACGTGATCCCTGATTTACCCTGATATCCATCACCCAGAAGGTGTATAATACCACCATTATTTAATACTTGCCTTGCTTCCATCAGCACCTTGAAAAGCTCTGCAGTAGAAAGGTTGCTAAAAACCAGGGTTTTGGCCTTAATGTCAGGATTAATTGCTGTAAATTTCGGTGTATCAGCCCCCCTGGTTCCAATGATGGTATAAAAATCCTGAAATCCTATTCTTGGGATTATCGAGATGCTCATCTCACCATAGCCAAAATGGCTGTTCAGGAGGATAACCCCTTTGCCCTTATTATGACTTTCTACAAGTGTTTCAAGATTCGATATTTGAACATACTTCGTAAATTTCTTATCACTTAGATATGAGAATGATGCCAGCCGCCATTGTTTGATAAAGGATTTTTCAAGCATCTCACTCAACATCTGAACACCTCCGTCACTTATTTCTGAGTCTTTTAGAAAAGTTTTAAAGGCACGCACTTTCTTTTTGAAGTATTTCTGCCGGGCATATGGTGTTCCTGTGAAGTATTTTATCATGCGTGATCCTGTCCGGTAGGAAATCCTTTTTGCGGCCCATGTAGTGAGGAAAAGATTCTTGATCTTGTCTGCGATTTTTTTCTTAATGATCATCCTTCCCCTCCTGCAAGTTTTTAATGATAACAGCCATGGCCTCTATTGTCGGGGTTTTCAGGACACTGTCCAGGTCGAATTTAATGCCAAAAGTCTTTTCAATGGTGTCAAAAGCAACAAACAATTTCAGTGAATCATGCCCGGCTTGCAGGATATTCTCCTGCACTCCGATCTGATAAACATCAAAGTGTTTTTTAAAAATCAGAACCAATTGATCTTCAATAGGGTTACTGGCATGCTTAATTTCTTTATCAGCTGAGATTTGTTTCCAATCAGGATCCGGCATTGAAAGGTAATCTGTCTTTCCTGAATCAGTTTTGGGCAGGCTATCCAGCTTGATCAGGAATTTTGGAATCATGAAATCGGGGAGCCTTCTAAGAAATACCGTTTGAAGCACTTTCTCCTCAACTTTCCTGTTATACCTGCAGACATAATATGCCGTAATGACTTTATTGCCAAGCGGGTCTTCTTTAAGCACAGCTGCGACCTCCTGTATATCCTTCATGTACAATAAGCAGTTTTCTATTTCACTTAGATCAACCCGCTGCCCGCGGATCTTTACCATAGAGTCACCTCGGCCAACATGGACGATGTTCCCATCGGATTTTCTATATGCAAGGTCACGGCTGTTGAACCTCCTTATATCCTCCTGAGGCGGGAAGTCCTGATCTGATAATTCCGGTTTGTCCCAGTAGCCCAGTGCTGCATACCGACTGTAGATGATAATCTCTCCAATCTGGTTTGGCTCACATTCTATACCATCCTTATTCTGTATCTCAATTTCAATTCCTTCAACAGGAAGCCCGATAGGTATGATATTTTGATTAGGCAAAGTGTTTTTCTTCATTCGGAAAGCACATGCAAGGAACATTTCTGTGCTTGCATACATGTTAATAATATCAGTACTAGACTTCAGATATGGACGTATTTGCAGGATGTCATTGTAGTACAGGCTTTCACCAGCGATCATAAGGATCCTTAACTTTTCGAGCTTAAATCCTTTTTCCAGGGTAGCCCTGAAATGTCGCATTACGGAGGGGATCATCAAACAGACCGTGATACTCTCCTTAATAAAGAACTCGGACAGGCCGGGAAATCCAAACTTCTTCAGATTATAAATTGCCAGGGTAGCACCATTGAGCAGTGCACCCAGTGATGGCATTGCATGTGCGGAGAAACCGATTGAGAAGTAGTAAGAAAAAATATCGTCAGGACTGATCCGAATGTACTCAGAAAATCTTTTTATAAAGTGCATCTGGTTCCTGTGACTGGTATAAACACCTTTAGGCTCACCGGTGGACCCTGAGGTGTAAAGGATATGAATAATATCATCGGCAACAGGATATTTTTCAGGTTGATGCGTGTTCTGCCTGAAATCTATCTCATCAATGTTGATGATCACCCGGTCGTGGGACAGGGATCTTATCTGTCCAAGATTCACGTTGTCGGTGATAATTGCAGCTGCTGACGAATCCGTTACAGCGAATTCAATGCGATGTGCAGGCCAGCTTGTATCTATGGGTACGTATGCACAGCCCGATTTGATTATTCCCAGAAGTGAGACCAGCTGGTTAGCTCCATAGGAAAGGAAAATAGCAATTTGTTTTTGATCTGATCCCAATGACAGGATCTGGTTCGCTATCACGTTGGCCTTTTCCTGAAGAGATCTGTAGGTGAGTGCATTTTTGCCGTCTTTAATTGCGATCTTATTACCAAAAGTACCAGCAATTATATCGAATCTTTCAACTATACTCTGCTCAGTATTCAGTATTGGGATCTGCTTTTTTGGTTTCATTTTTCAATATTTTCCTCCAATATATTTATGGGCTCTCTAAAACAATTGACAAATTTATCTTTTATTTCGAATGTTCAATGATATTCTCATAAACTTTGAGCAATTCAGTAACGCTTTTCCTTGTTGAGAATTTCAGTGATTGCTTCAACGCTTTCCGGCCAAGTTCAATCCTTAAATCAGCATCCAGGACTATTTGTTCATATTTGTCGCAAATGTCTTCCACATTCCCTGGATCTGAACGCAAGCCTCCTTCTCCAACGACTTCCGGCATAGAGCTATTGTCACCGTATATTACAGGTGTACCACAACGCATGGCTTCCAGGATGGGCAGGCCAAAACCTTCATAAAAGGAAACGTAACTCAAAGTCAGTGCCTGAGAATATAATGCAGGCAAATCCTCGTCATCGACAAATCCTGTAAATGTGATCAGGTTGCTGTATGCAGCAAAACTCTTCGATTTCCAACCTTTCCTCCCGGATATTACAAGTGAAAGTTTCAGGTCTTTATGTTTTTTATGAAGTAATTGGAATGCCTTAATAGAATTACTTACATTTTTTCTTGGTTCAATGGTCCCAAGTATTAATAAATAGGGCATATCCAGTCTGATCCCATATTTTTTTATCACCTTGATTCTATCTTCCTTATCTCTCTGATAAATAAATTTATCCTCTTCCACATGCTCATAGATGAGGTGCTGGTTCTTATCTGGCAGAGAGATGTACTTTTTTGAGTCATTTAATGTTGATTTAGAAACATTGATGACGTGGGCCTGTTTTTTCTCAATGAACTTTAGCCCGTTCTCCGCATTTTTGATATTAATGTTGGTGTGAAATTCAGGGAACAGTTTATGTGTGAAGTCATGTATCGTAAATACTATTGGAGCATTAGCTCTGACAAATTGCAGGTAGTGTTGTTGCAGGGGTACATGTATAAGATCATAGCGAGAATTAATTCCTGGGATAGAATAGCCTTCCTGCTTTAGTTTATTGTGCAAATATATGGTGTAAACCCATCTTGGAATGAATAGTATAATTGACCGCAAAAGGGAAAGTATAAAGAGTGCAGCAGTCTTTACATTATAGTAGAGCTTATGAAAGAAATGGATATTGTTGTCTGTCAGCCAATTGATCCATTTATCAGGGAGGAGGTACCTGATGATGGATTCCAATCTTCCAAAAAAACCCATTTTATGCTTTTTGTCTGTCAATCCGTATTGTCTTGACAGCTGTTCCCTTGCAAAGCTATCTTCCTTAAAGCTGGCATATTTTTTTAATGAGATGACCTCTTTGTTGATGAGCAAATCGAATTGCCATTTGCTATTCACATTTTCAGTCAGTGGAATCAAGCCATTGATAAGTCCGGCGATATATCTTTTTACGCCATCATTATCGGGTGTAGCCATTTTATTTGCCTCAATGAGTACTTTAAATGGCTGTGCTTGTTTTTTAGGGTCTGGAAGGCCTAATTTACTAATGATGGAATAATCTAGTTCAGGATCCGGCATTGATAATTCACCATCACGGGTATAGCCCAGTTTCTCCATAAAGGGTCCGTGATGGATCCAGAAGAGATCATGCAATTCATCCGGCATTTCGGTTTTCCAACTTCCGCTTTTACCTTTCCTGAAGGCCTTGTCTGCGAACTTAACGGCTTCCTCTTCACTGTATCCCCAGTGCTTTCTGGCACCATAGGCTGCATTGCCTTTTTTTAAGGATTCAAAAGACGGTAGTTTATCCGGATCAGGGACGGGCAGTTCAAAGATGTTGCGAATGCGCTCGACCTGCCCGATGGGATCTTTGATAAGATCTTCATACCTGATAATTAAATCGGACCTTTCCACCCATGCCTCCACATTTTTCGACCATCCACTAAAAAATGAGTTTTTCTCAGCAAGGATGGCGGCTTTCAAATTCTCATAGAAATCGGATCCCGGGGCGACAATATCCTTGCGCTGATGTGCCATGGAAACCAGCGAATCCCTTCCATCCCTGACCAAACAGACAGCTTTGATATCAATGTCGTCAGGTTGTAATTGATCTGGTAATAGATGAGTTTTTACAAATGGGTATTCTGTATAATTGCTGTCAAGTGGATGGCCTTCAACTATATGATATTCGCTGGACTTAAGTCCATATACCTCGTGCAAAATGTTTCTTACAAAGGTATTTCCCGAGCGTGGATATGATGCAAGCCAGATCACGATATTGACATTAATCTTTCCTTCCTCATCTGAAGGATTTTATTATAAATTTCGTAATCAGCCAGATTAAGTTCCTTGATCTTGTCAAGTGTCTCATTGTCAACAATTGGCTTAGTTCCCGTAATATTGTGCTTGGGTACTGAATAACTTTTCCAGTTTAAACGTCGGGCCAGTTCTTTCATATCTTCCTCGTAATGGTCAGTAAGACCTATAAAAAAAAGGTCTTCAGGCGAGGTTCCGGTCATAAACTTGCTCATTCGGTTTCGGTTCACATCAGTAGCTGCATATTCAAGCAAGGTCTTTTGCATTTTGGATAGAAGATTAAGATCTTTCTGCTGAGAATTCATTTTACTTCTTAAAATCTTTTCAAGGTAATAAAAGTTAGATACTACACGTTCGGCAGGATCCCGAAACCAGGTGATAACAGGTGTTCCTTCACTAATCTCAAAATATTCACTCAAATTTTGAAAAGAAAAATGTCCATGAATTACCCTGACCCCGGTCTTCAGCTTAGAACCTTTATATATCTTGCCATTTAATTCAATATTCTTGCGAATATCCAGCCTGGCTACATGACTGCTGCCATATACTTCTTTCAGGATGTTTCTGAAACTAGTTCCTGCAGTTTTTGGAATATGCAGGGAAATAAGTTCAATGTTATTCGCTATTTTATCACTTTTTCTTAATAGATTCATACGATTCCCCTCATTTTCTTGACTTCATGATACAACTCGATATCTTCCTGGTTCAGGAGAGCGATCTCGTGACGTATTTTCTCGTTAATATCTTTATATTGGGTTGTACAATCATTATTATGTTTAAACTTATAGTTGCTGTTAATATGAATGATCTTGACATTTTTCGGCCAACCCATCATTGAAACCAGTTTATTTACATCTGCACCAATCTGCTCGAGGATGCCAATAAAATAAAAGTCACTAATATCCATACCCTCAAGAAAAGTTGCCATTTTATTTCCTTTCCTGGTTTCAGCGGCATATTCCAGAAGACTATAATTTTTTTTACTTAGCTGTTTTTTCTCCACCTTGTTTTCCCGAATTCTTAGCATGAAGAAGTAATAATTGGAAATGACCCGATCGACAGGATTTCTGATCCATGTGATGACTTTGGGTTGATATTCTTTAATGACAGGCATAAATTGAGTGATGCTTAAATGGGCATGGATGGCACGAATATCCTCAGGAAAATCGATTTCCAGCGGAGGTGCATGCGTACCTTCGGGAAAGAAGTGTTCTCTTTCATGGCGCAGGTCAAGGGAATCACCATATATATTTCTAAGTATCCTGCGAATTGAGCGCCCACCGGTCTTAGGTATATGTATAGAGATTAGTTCAATCATATTATTTCCTTAGATCTCCTTCTTTTTTATATCCGATTTTCAGCATTACGTCTCCATATTTCTTCCAGAATTTTTCCTGGACCTTTTCCGGCATATCCTGTTTCCAGCCCCCTGATTCCCCACTTCTAAAAAACCGTTGATTGAAAGCGTCCTGCTCTTCTTTCGAAAGCCTCTTCCTTTTTTTTCCACCGAAATGCGATCCTCCGCTGCGCTGTGAATCGAAAGTGGGTATCCTGTCCATCTTTGGTTCAGGCAGGTCTAAAAGTCTTTGCATGCGTTTGATCTCTTTTTCAGGATTTGCCACAAGGTCTTCAAAGTAGATTACCAGGTCGGCGATCTCTGTCCATTGCTCAACATTGGCACCCCATCCACCGAAATATGAGCCCATGGGTGCCCACAGTGCTTCTTTCAGGTTTTTTAAATAATCAGTTCCCGGTTCAATAATATCTTTTCTATGATGTGCCATGGAGACAAGAGCATCACGGCCGTCGCGAACCAGATAAATGATCCTGGCATCCGGGCTGCAAAGCGGAAGTATGTTTTTAGGGACTTCATGGGTTTTTATTGCCGGAAAGGCAAATTGTTCTGTGAGCGTGTTCAATTTCCGTTCCCCCGCTGCAGTAATAGTGCGGATCTTCTTCATCTTCTGTAGTTTACTGAACTCCCGCAAGCCTTTATTGTATACATTGATATTGTTCCAGGAATATACGCCGAAAACATCCAGGAAAATGTTCCTGAGAAAGGTATTTCCTGACCTGGGGAATGAAGCAAGGATGATACCGGGTTTATCAATATTTTCAATCCCTTTATTCTTCCCGCATACTGAGCTTATCCACCCTGATCGTCCTTCTATATAGATCAAGGATCTCATCCGGCGACCCAATACTACGGCACTCACCCTCATGTAATAAAATAACCCTGTTCGCATATTGTTTAATGGTTCTCATGTTATGGCTGACATGTACGATTGTCCGCCCTTTTACAAATGCTTCCTGAAATATCTCATCTGATCTGGCTTTGAAGCGTTCATCCCCCACACCTCCAAAGAACTCGTCCATGAGAATGATATCAGCTTCGGCATGCACGGCAACTGCAAAGGCAAGCCTTGCGCGCATGCCACGTGAGAAATACTTTAACTTAGTGTTCACGAACTTCTGAAGTTCTGCAAATTCGATGATCTTTCTGAAATTGTCATTTAGATCGCTGATCGTCAGCCCCATTATCGAACCGTTCAGGTAAATATTCTCACGTGCCGTGAGCTGCCCGTTGAAACCAAGGCCAAGGCTCAGCCTGATATAGTTACCCTTGATGCTTGCCATACCACCCACATCAGGTTTATACACCCCGGTCATTAAGTGAATAAGTGTCGATTTGCCACTGCCATTGGCTCCTACAATGCCTACGAATTCACCCCTTTTAATCTCCAGGTTGATATTTTTAACTGCCTCAATCCTGCGAATATCACTTCCGTTTAAGAAAGACCAGGATCTTTGAAGGAGGTTCCCGGGTACTTTATCCCTGATCTTGAATGTTTTACTTACATTCTCAAGCTTAATTACAACATCGTCTCCCATGATCAGAGTTTTTCAATTGCTTTATGAAAAAACTTATTAAAGGACCATAGCCCAACCGCTAATATGATACTGGCATAAAAAAAGTTATAGCCTACAAGGAGCCAGTCAGGTTCTTTCCCATATATTAATACATCCCTGGAATTGATAATGATACCTGCCAGCGGGTTTGCATAAAGCAGGGCAGGGAACATATTGAATATTTTTTGTTTTGCAAAGAATATCGGGTTGATCCAGAACATGAGCAGCAGGACCAGTTCCCATAACTGTGAAATGTCTTTCAGATATACATGGATCGTTGAAAGGATCAGGCTCACTCCCAGCGACAGTATCATAAGGTTCAGGATGAACAGGGGATAGTAAATGAGCCTCCAGGTAGGCGGCAATCCCATAATAATCAGCAAACAGATCAAAACACTGATGTTCACAATAAAACCGATCAGGCTTGTAAGTATGGATGAATAGAATACATCCAGCTTATTGAACCGTATATTCTCAAGCAAATACTGCTTTGCCTTGATCACCTTGAGGCCATTTTTGGTGGCCTCCATAAAATACATCCAGATGATGATCCCCGAAAAGATGTAAAATCCATAGTTTGGGATCTCTTTGGCAAAAACATAGGAAAATACAATGTAGTAAATGAGGATCCTGATAAGCGGATAAACAAATGCCCATATTGTGCCCAGTGCACTTGCGCTGTAACGGACTTTAAAATCCGTTTTGGCCAATAGCCATATCCTCTCAATTCGATTGCTTTCCGGTAAAATCGTATAAATTCTAGCTGCTAATCCCAGGGCCATTTGTGTACTTTTTCGATCATGGCAAAGATAATTAAATTAAGATAGTATGGCCAGATTTTGATATATTTGGATTCTGGGAAATAAATGATGAAAGAAAGTAAAAAACATATCGGAGGAAAGGTGCTTTTTTGGAAAAGACATATCATTCAAGTGATGGTATTGCTGTTTGTAGCAGGCTTAATCGCATACTCCAATACTTTTTACGGGGCATTTTGCTGGGATGATAAAGCACAAATTCTAATCAGTGAAGATGTTCATGATCTTACTGATTTTGCAGATCCTTCGGTTTGGATGGATGTCAACTACCGGCCATTGTCAAAGCTTAGCTTTGCGTTGAACTGGTTTCTTAGCGGGGAGAATGTGTTTGGCTATCACATTATTAACCTTTTGCTTCACATACTTACTGCTTTTGTGGCGTACCTCCTGGCCAGGTATACACTTACTTTATTGTCATACGATAAGCGCTTCGACCAAAGGATGAAAAATGTAAGCGCATTATTTGTGGCTCTTCTATTTCTGCTTCATCCCTTACAGACCATGGCAGTGACCTATATTGTCCAGAGGATGACCATCATGGCTGCCCTTTTTTATATCCTGGCAGTTTTTCTTTATGCCAAAGGCAGGCATACATATATTAATGATGGACTGAACCGCAGGTCGCTGGGCCTTCTGTTACTTGCGGTGCTTGCAGGCATCCTGGGTGTTATGTCAAAGCAGAATGCGGCGAGCTTTCCGCTTGCTTTTATACTATATGAATTATTTTTTATCAGGAAGCCGGATGGCAAATATTGCAGGAAGTACGTGCTCTCGAGCATTGCAATATTTATTGCAGCTTTCCTGGGAGTCGCACTTGCCGGTTTGTTGCCTGCTGAAACAGCACAATACACACGACTGGAATATTTTAGCGGGCAGCTGGGGATCTTTCACAAATACCTCTTGCTGATCCTCTTCCCAATAAGCCAGAATGTCGACTATTTTATCATATTGGAGCCACCATTATTCGGAACCAAAGAAATATTCGGTGCTATCTTGTTTTTCGGAATGCTATTACTGGGTATAATTACCTTTAGGAAGAATAAACTGGTATCTTTCGGTATCTTCTGGTTCTTCATTGCCATGTCGGTCGAATCGGGTATCATCCCGATCAGGGATATTATGATGGAGCACCGTATGTACCTCTCTATGTTCGGTATTGGAATTATCCTTGCCGGGATCATTATGACGTATATTCCATATAAGTCGGTCTATGCTGTTTATACAGTTGGGATCATTATATTCATGCTGCTGGCATTAGGGACATATAACAGGAACAAGGTCTGGCAATCAGAATTATTACTCTGGCAGGATTGCCTTGATAAAAACCCTGACAACCCAAGGGCGATGAACAACCTGGGGCTTGCAATACAAGCCAATTCCAAATTCGCTAATAGCATGCAACAGCGGAATAAAGATTTACGGCTTGCTATTTCCTATTTCAGCAAGTCAATGACAGGCGATACCGTATTTATGCAGGCATATCTGCATCGTGGTCTGGCCTATCTGGAGATGGAAGAATACCAAAAAGCCCTGTCAGATATTCAGCGCGTAGCATCAACAAAACCCCGACATGAATACTTGAAGCTGTATATAGAAGGGGTGATATATGCAAAGCAGGGTTTGCTGGAAAAATCTTTAAGTAATTTTGACAAGGCAATAGAAAAAAAGGACGATTTTGCCCTGCTTTATTCATGGCGTGGCCTGGTAGAATCAGAATTGAAGGAGTATGGGCATGCCATTGATGATTTCAAGCGCTCACTTGAGATCAACCCGGATCAGATTAAATTATGTATTAACATCTCGAATATGTACTTTTACCAGCATGATTACGTAAAGGCATTGAATTGGATCCGGAAGGCCAGGGATGGGGGAGAAGTTGTTGATAC
>JAGLYE010000100.1 GCA_023132505.1 Bacteroidales bacterium
TTCTGTAATGTTTGAAGGTGTTCCTACATGGCCTGATGCCGGAAGGTTCTGGGAAGTAGTTGCAAAACATAAAGTAAACCAGTTCTACACTGCTCCTACTGCAATCCGTGCTCTCATCGCCCAGGGTAATGAATTCGTTACCAAACATGACCTGAGCTCATTAAAAGTTCTGGGTACTGTTGGTGAACCTATAAATGAGGAAGCCTGGCGCTGGTATCATGACGTAATTGGTCAAGGGAAATGCCCCATCGTTGACACTTGGTGGCAAACCGAAACCGGTGGTATCATGATCACACCTCTGGCAGGAATTACTCCTACCAAACCATCATTTGCCACATTGCCTCTTCCCGGTATTCAGCCTATCCTGGTTGACCCTGAGGGCAAAGAACTTAAAGGCAATGGTGTTGAAGGAAACCTTTGCATTAAATTCCCATGGCCCGGAATGATCAGATCTCTTTATGGAGATCATGATCGCTGCCATCAGACTTACTTCTCCTCCTACAAAGATCTTTATTTCACAGGTGATGGCGCGAAACGTGATGAAGAGGGCTATTACAGGATCATAGGCCGGGTTGATGATGTGATCAATGTATCAGGCCACAGGATCGGTACTGCTGAAGTTGAAGATGCTATTAACCAGCATCCTAAAGTTATTGAATCAGCTGTGGTAGGTTATCCGCACGACATCAAAGGAGCCGGCATCTATGCCTATGTTATCTGCGATACGCTCTCAGAAGATGAAGCACAGAACATCGAGAAAGAGATTCGTGCTACAGTAACCAAATATATCGGGCCTATTGCTAAACCCGATATGATCCAGATCGTGAGCGGACTGCCAAAAACCCGTTCAGGCAAGATCATGAGGAGGATCCTACGCAAGATCGGTGAAGGTGATGCGACTAACCTCGGTGACACTTCCACATTGCTCGATCCGGGCGTGGTAGAAGATATCATTGCCGGTGCAAAAGTTGAAGTTAAACGTTAATTCTTCATTCAATATTAAAGGCATTCCGGTTTCCGTCGTGTTTCCGGAATGCCTTTTTAAAAACCAAATAATATGGAAAACAAGAAAGTTATGAATCGCTGGCTGGTCGTTGTTGGGGCAATCCTGATACAGCTTGCCCTCGGTGCCATTTATGCATGGTCGGTGTTTACACCGGGCTTGAATGCTGTTGATAACAATGCTGTTGCCATTGTATATACTTATGGCGATACGGTACAGGCCAGTGCCCCACTGCTTGGACTGAACAATGATCAGATTCAGCAAATGAATGCTGAGCTTTTACCATACAGGAATGAGCTGACCCAGATCGAGGGAGACTTAAAAGACGAGAAAGACGAAGGCAAGAAACAACCGCTTCAGGAACGGAAAAAAGAGATTATCGCGGCAACAGACATTATTGTGGCAAATTATGTTCCCCAGGAAAAGATTGATGAACTCAAATTTGGGTTTACCAAAACCCAAACACAGGTAGTATTTTCCTTAGGGCTGGCGTTTTTTGCCATCGTGATGGTATTTGCCGGCAGGAAACTTAAATCGTGGGGACCCGGTAAACTGGCCATTATAGGCGGTGTTGTTCTGGGTTTAGGTTACATCATTGCCGGATTATTTGCAGGCAAGGATTTTGCAACCCATGTCATCATGATTGGTGTAATTGGCGGATCAGGTATTGGTTTAGCCTATGTAGTGCCCATTGCGGTTGGTATGCGCTGGTTCCCCGACAAGAAAGGGATGATCACCGGATTGGCTGTAGCAGGCTTCGGATTTGGCGCCATGCTATGGATAAAATTGGCCGGCTCGTGGGGTCATCTCATTGCCAATATGGGCATTTCAACTACTTTTCTGGTATATGGTATCGCCTTTGCTGCCATGGTAATCATTGGTGGTATCTGGATGAAATGGCCACCGGAAGGATGGCTGCCAAAAGGCTATACTCTGCCTGAACCAAGCAATGTCGGAGCTGCTACTGGCGTAAGAGACTTCAGCTTTAGCCAGATGCTTAGAACTACACAGTTTTACATGATTTTCCTCACTTTCGTTGTGAGTGCTGGTGCAGGACTTATGTCAATCGGGTTGATGAAGCTATATCCGATTGAGGCTTTACAACAAGCCGGTATTGATGCTGGGAGAGCAAGCATCATTGCAGGTACTGCTATGGCTGTTTTCTTTAGCCTTGCCAACGGACTGGGAAGGATACTTTGGGGCATGATCAGCGATAAGATCGGAAGGAAAACATCCATTATTATCATGACTGCTACGCAGGGTATCATCGTGCTGCTGTTTACATTTATGGCCGGCAACGAAATACTGCTGTATATTGGAGCTACTCTGATTGGTTTCAACTTTGGGGGTAACTTTGCTTTATTCCCCACCATTACAGCAGATACATTCGGAACCAAAAATGTAGGACAAAACTATCCTTTTGTCTTTCTCGCCTATGGTGTTGGTGGCATCTTTGGCCCGATGCTGGGTGGACGCCTCGGCGACCTTGGGAACTTTACACTTGCATTTACCATTACAGGTATAGCCGTTTTAGTTGGTACTTTACTCATCATCATGGTGAAGCCACCAAAAACCGCTCAATAATTCAGATTTATTTTACATTATAGTCTTAAAACCCGTAGCTTAACTTGCGGGTTTTTTTTATGTATTGAATAACCGCTACGCGGTAAAATAATCCTATAGCCAACATCCGGCTACAAATAAGGAACTGCTACGCAGTTCGGCGACATACTTATAAATTCCCTCTCTAATTTGACGCTATCCTTCCCTCTTCCCTCTTCCCTCTGCCTACTGCTTCTTGCCTACTGCCTACTGCCAATTCCCAAAATTTTCTTTTTATGTTAATAATTTCACAACATCAAGAATTGTTACTACCTTTGCACCTCCCTAAACGAAAGGCTAAGATCATATTTATCAATCATTTAAATCAGCATCAAAATGTCTATCAGAACCCTTGACAATATTTTCAGACCGAAGAGGATCGCATTGATCGGAGTTTCGAACAACCCGGATTCTGTCGCCGGAATCGCACTTAGAAACCTCGTTAGTGGTGGTTTCCAAGGAGTTGTTTATCCCATCAATCCAAAATATGAAGCAGTGATGGGCATCACCTGCTACCCTGACATTAAAAGTGTTCCAAAAACTCCCGACCTTGCCGTGATCGCAACCTCCGCACATCGTGTGCCTGGTTTGATCAGGGAATGTGGCGAGGCAGGGGTTCTGGGCATCATCATCATGTCGGCAGGTTTCAAGGAATCCGGTGAAGAAGGGCGTAAGCTGGAAGAACAGGTGAAGGCTGAAGTGGCAAAATATGAGGGTATGCGTGTGATCGGGCCAAACTGCCTCGGAATTATCGTTCCCGGGTTTAAGTTGAATGTCAGTTTTGCATCTTCCATGCCCCAAAAAGGCAATGTTGCCTTTATTTCGCAGTCGGGAGCATTGTGTACCTCTGTCCTTGACTGGGCCATTGATCAAAACATTGGATTCTCCTACTTTGTATCCATCGGGAACACCATAGATGTGGGTTTCGGCGACCTGATTGACTATTTTGGACAGGACCCGAACACCAAATCCATAGTACTTTATGTTGAAAGTATTACTTTCGCCCGCGAATTTATGACGGCCGCCCGTGCCTTTGCACGTAAAAAACCCATCATTGTATATAAAGCAGGACGCTATCCTGAATCAGCCGCGGCAGCAGCCTCTCATACCGGTGCCATGGCATCAGAAGACAATATCTACGATGCTGTTTTTGAACGTGCGGGTATTGCAAGGGTTTATGATATCGGCGACATCTTCAACTTTACCGATCTTATCTCAAGAAGGAACATCCCCAAAGGTTCAAATCTGGCCATTGTAACCAATGCAGGTGGTCCCGGGGTTATGGCTACCGATATGCTTATGTCCAAGGGAGGAAAGCTCACCAGGCTTTCTGATGACACCATGGCCAAGCTAAATGAAGTATTGCCTCCATTCTGGTCACACGGCAACCCCGTTGATGTGATCGGAGATGCGCCACCTGAGAGGTTTGCCAAGGCTACCGAAATAGTCATGCAGGATGAAAATGTAGATGCAGTGTTGGTAATCCTTACACCGCAGGCCATGACAGCACCAACCAAAACTGCCGAAGCCATTGCAAAGATCTCTGAACACTCTTCCAAACCAATAATGGCAGCATGGCTGGGTGGACAAAGCATGAAAGGTGGGATCCAAATATTCCTGAACAAGGGAATCTCCGTATATCAAACCCCGGAAGCAGCAATAAGGGCATTTATGACCCTGGTAAATTACTCGAGAAACCTGAGCATCCTGTTTGAAACTCCAAGGGATATCCCTTTGTCGTTCGAACTCGACAGGAAAAAGCTAAGAAAAGAATTTTCGAATGAGTACTTCAATAAGGAACTTATCCTTTCGGAAGATGTTTCAAAGGTACTCATTGCTGCATATGGTATTAATACCACCAAGCCTCAGCCTGCATATTCGGCATTGCAAGCCGCCGACATCGCCAATAAGATCGGCTACCCTGTTGTACTTAAAGTATTATCCTCCGATATCACCCATAAATCAGATGTTGGAGGTGTTGTCCTGAACATCAAGGATGAGAACACCGTGTGGATGACCTTTAAGAATATGACTGAAAGCATTAAGCAGAAGATGCCGGAAGCTAAAGTTGAAGGGGTAACCGTACAACCTATGTTTGACGCTAAGGATGCGATAGAGCTGATCCTCGGTATCAAGAAGGATCCGGCTTTCGGAACCTGCATGATGATTGGGATGGGAGGAACGGCAGCCGAGTTGTTCAAAGATAAATCTCTTGGATTCCCGCCATTGAATGAGCGGCTCGCCAGAAGAATGCTGGAAAACCTGAAGATATATCCCCTTCTGAAAGGATACAGGGGCAGCACACCCAAGAATATTGAAAAGTTGATCGAGATCATGATCAGAATGTCATACCTGGCAGCAGATTATCCGGAAATCGCAGAGTTGGATATCAACCCCTTGCTTGTGACACCTGACGATGCAATCGCACTTGATGCACGCATTGTTATGGATAAAGAGGCTGTCGGTAAAAAATTACCGGAGTTCTCACATCTGTTGCTGCATCCATATCCGCATAAGCTCATTAAAAAATCAAAGCTTAGCGATGGTACACCTATCATAATGCGCCCGATCAAACCGGAAGATGAACCACTGTGGCTCGAATTGCTAAGCAGCTGCTCAAAAGAATCTATCTACTCACGATTCAGGTATAACTTCCACTTTGACTCACATGAAATTGCAACACAATTCTGCTACATCGATTACGCCAGGGAAATTGGAATAGTGACCGAGGTAGAAGTGAAAGGTGAAAAGAAGCTGATTGCTGTTGGGCGTTTGATCTCTGATCCTGACCTTACATCAGTTGAATATGCGATCCTGATCACTGATGCTTATCAGAAAAGGGAACTGGGGACTATCCTCACCACCTACTGTGAGGAAATTGCCAGGAAGTGGAAGATGAAACGCATCTTTGCAGAAACAACCAAAGACAATAAAGCTATGGTGGCTGTTTTTAAGAAATTAGGCTTTGAGGTAACCTATAACTCTGATAATTCGGTAAGTATAAGCAAAGAGCTTGGGAAAGGGAAATAAGAGCGAAGTAAGGAGTTCGGAGTGTGAAGTTATCCGTGCAAAGGCTATTTATCGATTTTTTCGCAGAGACGCTTGAAGATCTCTTCGATTGTCCCCAAACCATGTACACTTTCCATTTTGCCCTGGAGATCATAATGATCCATTAATGGTTTGGTCTGGCTATGATATACTTTCAGCCTGTTGGAGATCACCTCTTCAGTATCATCTTTTCGCCCTTCGATCTGGGCACGCTTAAGCAAGCGCTCCATGAGCTCAGTATCGTGAACATCCAGAGCCAAGACTACATTTACGCCGCCATCCATTTCCTTAAGCAAACCTTCAAGGTCATGGGCCTGTTGTGTGGTCCTGGGATATCCATCAAAGAGGAAACCTTCTGTACCGGGATGCTTTTGCATGGCTGATCGCAGCAGATCGACAAGCAACTCATCAGAAACGAGTTCTCCCTTTTCTATAATACTTTGAACGCGAAGGCCCAGTGGTGACTTTGCTTTGATCTCTGCACGAAAAATATCACCGGTAGATATATGTGCTAACCCGTATTTCTCTGCAAGTTTTGTACTTTGTGTGCCCTT
>JAGLYE010000101.1 GCA_023132505.1 Bacteroidales bacterium
CTCCGGGTACAATTTTCTTACTTGTATTTGTGCTCTTTGGTTTCATGATCATCAACTTTAATTTCAGGTTCCGGCTACGGAAAAAGAAAGATGATACCATATCAGATAATACGCCGTTCAATCCCGGCGGGAACAAAAGCAATAATCAAAAGGAAGATATTTACAATACTGTAGAATTTTCGGTTACCGAGGATGATAAAATTGAAAAAGCAAAAGATCCTGATGATTTCGATGAGACATTGGCTGATGAAGTCAAGGGCGACCTCCCTTTTGACAATCCACCCGAAGAGACTGACAGGAAAGAAGACAAGTCTGAAACTGATGTTGAACTGACCATTGAAGAAACCCATCCTGAAAAAACTGCAGCAGAAGGATCAACAACACATTATACTATCGACACCGAATTCGACCCCAAACTCGACCTGGGCAATTACAAATATCCGACCCTTGATTTGCTCGACGACCATGGCGAAGGTGGCATAAGCGTTGAAAAGGAAGAGCTTGAAACAAACAAAGATCGCATTGTCAAGACCTTATCTAATTATAACATCCAGATAGACAAGATCAAGGCCACCATCGGCTCCACGGTGACCTTATACGAGATCATCCCGGCACCGGGTGTACGGATATCAAAGATCAAGAATCTGGAAGATGATATAGCACTCAGCCTCTCTGCCATGGGCATCCGTATCATTGCACCTATCCCAGGCAAAGGAACGATAGGGATTGAAGTCCCGAACAGGAGGAGCGACATAGTTTCCATGAAATCAATCCTGTCATCGGAAAAATTCCAAAATTCCAAATTTGAGCTTCCTTTCGGGCTTGGCAAAACCATAGCGAATGAAAGTTATGTTGCCGACCTGACCAAGATGCCTCACATCCTCATGGCCGGGGCAACCGGGCAGGGGAAGTCTGTCGGTTTAAATGCCATTCTTGCTTCTTTGCTTTACAAGAAACACCCGTCAGAACTCAAGTTTATCCTCGTTGATCCAAAAAAGGTTGAGTTAACACTCTTTTCAAAAATAGAACGGCATTTTCTTGCCAAGCTTCCCGATTCGGAAGAGGCGATCATTACTGATACACGAAAGGTAGTGCGTACGCTAAACTCCCTTGGCATAGAGATGGATCATCGCTATGAGCTGCTTAAAGATGCTCAGGTCAGGAATATCAAAGAATATAATGTTAAGTTCATTAACCGAAAACTGAACCCCGAGCACGGACATCGCTACCTGCCTTACCTGGTGCTCATCGTGGATGAGTTTGCAGATCTTATCATGACTGCCGGCAAGGAAATTGAAAACCCGCTCACCCGATTGGCGCAGCTGGCAAGGGCTGTGGGTATCCACCTGATAATAGCTACCCAGCGGCCATCCGTAAATATTATTACAGGTACTATCAAAGCCAACTTCCCGGCACGTATTGCCTACCGGGTGATCTCCAAGATCGACTCCCGGACCATCCTTGATACCGGTGGTGCCGACCAGCTGATCGGACGCGGTGATATGCTGCTATCCACCGGCAGTGACCTGGTAAGGCTGCAATGCGCTTTTGTTGACACACCTGAAATTGAAAGGGTAACAGACTTTATAGGATCTCAGCGGGCATATCCGCATGCCATGCACCTTCCGGAATACCTCGATGAAGAAATTGATGGCCCCGACGACTTTGATCCGAGCGATCGGGATGAATTATTTGAAGAAGCAGCAAGAATCATCGTTCAAACACAACAAGGTTCTACCTCACTCCTGCAACGCAAACTTAAGCTTGGGTACAACCGGGCCGGCAGGATCATCGACCAGCTGGAAGCAGCCGGAATTGTCGGCCCCTTTGAAGGAAGTAAAGCCAGGGAAGTAAGAATCACTGATGAACTCAGTTTGGAACAGTTTTTGAAAGATTTAGATAAAAGCAATGAGTAAAACGATGAAAAACATATTCATATTCATTATCAGCATATTAATATCGGGAGCAGCCTTTTCACAAAGCAAGAAGGCCAAGGCCATCATAGAGGATATCACCAAGAAGACTCAGGAATACAAATCCGTTGAATTTGAGTTTACCTTTACTTACGAAGACCCGGGCAATGGTGATGTGAGCGAAAAAGGCAAATTGCTTATCAGCGGCGATAAGTACATACTGAATATCGAAGGACAAAAAGTTATTTGCGACGGGGAAACCATATGGACTTATATTGAAGATGCATGGGAAGTGCAGATCAATGCAATAGAGGAAGATGATGGGTCCATAACTCCTTCAAAACTTCTAACTACCTATAACGAAGAGTATAAAGCAAGGCTCGAGAAAGAGTATAAAAGAGATGGCGTGAATTACCAAAGGATAGTGCTTAAGCCCGAAGAAGGCAAAAAATGGGTCAAGCTCGATGTAGTGGTAAATGCAGACAAACAACAAATATCTGAAATCACCATCCATGATAAAAATGGCGGCAAGATCCATTATAAGATCGACAAAATCACACCTGACCTTGACATCACTGATGCTGATTTCACCTTTAATCCCGACGATTACCCTGATGTTGAGATAGTGGACATGAGATGATCCTGCATCGAGCTGTTCAGGTCAACTCATAACATAAAAGCCCTTATCACTGCAAATATTCGCAGCATTTAATAAACCCTTTCCGATATTATCAATCAAAGAGGTAACCTTATCAGATATTGCCAGTGAATATAGATGACAGGGAAATAATACAACTGACCCGGAATGAGCACTCAAAGGAAGAGGGCTTTGTGCTGCTGGTAAAAAAGTACCAGCAGCGACTCTATTGGCACATCAGGCGATTGGTGGTCGATCATGATGATGCGGATGATGTAATGCAGAATACTTTCATAAAAATATGGCATGGATTAGCAAAGTTCAGGGAGGAATCGCAGCTTTATACCTGGCTTTACCGTATTGCCACAAATGAGGCACTTGGCTTTATTAAGAAAGCCCAACATAAGAAATCCATCCCTTTTGAGGATGGCGGCCCTGAATTAAGTGCACTGATCGATAATTCCCCATTGATCTCCGGTGATGAGATCAGCCGCAAGCTGCAAAGGGCCGTGCTGATGCTTCCTGCCAAACAAAGACTGGTTTTCAACATGAAGTATTTCGATGAAATGAAATATGAAGAGATATCAGCAGTACTCGGAACTTCGGTCGGGGCACTGAAAGCTTCTTACCATCTGGCCATAAAAAAAATCGAGAAGCAGGTACTTGTGGATTAAACCTTTATTAATATTCAACATCAAACCAGAAAATGAAACCCGCAAACAACATACAAAACGGCAAAAACGGATCAGACCGGAAGTTGAAAGATCTTTTAGGGAAAGAGATGCCATATCAGGTACCGGATGGCTACTTCGAGGGTCTTCCCGATCACCTCCTCGATGCATGCAGGCAAAGCAGACAGGAACCTAAACGCCGTTTATATCTGCAAACGGGCTTCTTAAGGATTGCTGCAGCTGCTGCGGTATTGATCATGGCAGCATTAGTGATCACCATGGTATTCACAAACCGCCCGTCAGAGGTTGAAGGCTTCGTCGAATACAGCATGGATGAAATCTATTTTTATAATATCAATAGCCTGGCCGACCTGGAGGAAACATATCTCCTGTCATTGATCGAATCCGACAACCTTGATCTGATGGGTCTGATGGTTAATAAAGCAGATAGTATCTCTGATGAAGCTATTATGGATTACCTCCTGGCTGAGAACCATATAGAATATTATATTATAAATGAGTATTAATCAAAAAAAAACAATATTATGAAACCATTGAAATTATCGATTGTAATGATCATGGCTATAGCAGTCATGGCAATGACCCTGCCGAATCAGGTGCAAGGTCAAGACAGGGAGAAAATGGCAAAGGAAAGGAAAGAAATGGGAGAAAGGATCAAAGCGTCAAAGATTGCTTTCATCACCGAGCAAGTCGACCTGAGTCCGGAAGAGGCTGAAAAATTCTGGCCTATATACAATGAACAGAATAAAAAGCGCGAGGAGCTTACACACACCTTAATGGAAAGGTTCAAAGGCCATGAAGAAAACCTTGAGATTTCCAACGAACAAGCAGAAGAGATGATGCAGCAGGGTTTCAAACAGGAGGAGGCTTTGCTTGACCTGAAGAGGGAATATCACAAAAAATTTACAGAAATACTGTCTGCAACCAAAGTGATGAAATTATACCATGCCGAAAATAATTTCAGACGGGGTTTAATGGAAAGGTTAGGTCACCGTGAAGGAGAACGAAAACCAGAAGGTAGAGGCATGGCCCCACCTTTGAGGGAAAGGCCACACCACAGATAAAAAAGAGGCAGCCTCTTTTTTTTATTTTTTCCACTTATAATATTCCCCTATCAGGCTTAGCGTGCTTTCATCCACTTCCTGGATCAGGGTTGTCAGGTTCAACTCCTTATCTTTGCCACCCCAGAAAACAATCGGCATATGTTCGCCACCATATTCGCCGCTCGATTCTTCATATGATTCCGTATCGGCAGCCGTGTTCACACAAAACATAAACGAACCCTTCTTATCATGCTGGTACAAATGCACAGCTGAAAGATCATCGAACTCCATGATCACCTCTCCCCACAGTTGATTATCCCTGGCAAACAACCTCTTTTCGATGTTCGTTGCCATTGGGAAATGATCATCAACATAGGTTCCATAAAGATAACTGCTCAGCAATTCTTCGAAATCTTCCTGGGATACATCCAGGCTGTCATCCATATCGGAAAGGATATTAATGTAGGTAATGGTAAGCTTTCCTGAATTAGGTCCGGTCAACTCCCATTTGTACTCCTTTTTTTCGACTGTCAGGCAGCTGCTTAACAGGAAGGCAAAAAAAGCTAAAGCCAGTAATTTGATGGCGTTTTTTTTCATACAATATTGCTTGTTTATGGTTCTCCTTATTAGAATGCAATCCCTTCGGGGATTATTGTAATTTTGCATCAAATATAACTATTTAATAAAACAAGTCATGAACACATCCGTTGAGATCAGCTACTATCCACTTAATGTTGAATATATCCCCCCCATTAAAGGATTTATTGAAAGGATGAACAAATATGAGAAGCTCAGGATCAGGACCAATGGCATGAGCACTCAGGTTTTCGGGGAATATGCTATTGTGATGCAAGCCCTCACAACAGAAATTGAAAAATCTTTTGAACTGCCCCATTCCGTTTTTGTAATGAAAATCATCAACGCTGATCTCGATATTGTATGACCCTTGATATTTTCGACATATTATACCAGAACCTGGCCGACAGCAGCATCCTGGAAGCCATAGCCGTTATTTTTGGCATCCTGAGTGTGTGGTTCGCCAAAAAAGAAAACATCCTGGTATACCCCACAGGGATCATCAGCGTCCTGATCTATATCTACATCTGTTTCTTTGTCAAGCTGTACGCCGATATGGGCATCAACTTCGTATATTTCGTGATGAGCATCTACGGCTGGTACATGTGGTCGCGAAAAGATGCAGGGAAACATGTGTTGCCTATCAGCTGGTGTAAGCCAAAAGACCATCTGATCAGCGCAGCAATGCTGGTAGGGTTCTTTATAACTCTCAGTTACGTCCTCTCAAACTATATCGGCAGTAATGTACCAATCTATACCGACAGTAATATACCAATCTATATCGACAGGAATATACCAATAATCGATTCCCTTACAACATCTTTTTTTATTGTGGGGATGTGGCTGATGGCAAGGAAAAAAATCGAGAACTGGATTTACTGGATCATAGGGAATGTGATCTCCATACCTTTATACTTCTATAAAGAGCTCGCCCTGACCAGCATACAATTTACCGTGTTCCTGGTCCTGGCTATCATGGGTTTCATTGAGTGGAGGCAAAAGCTTAAACAAAAAGCCTTAAGCGATCAAACATAAGTTAACATACAGAATTGCCATTACCGGACCCGAATCTACCGGGAAGTCGGAGCTGGCTGAACAACTCGCAAAGCACTTTAATACGGTCTGGGTGCCTGAGTATTCACGCGAATACCTGCGTGAGCTCAGCAGGAGCTATGGGTATGATGATATACTGTCCATTGCCAAAGGACAATTTGAAGGCGAAGAACGCATGGCAACTAAGGCAAGTGGGCTTCTTTTCTGCGATACAGATTTCATCGTGAATAAAATCTGGTGCATTGATAAGTTTGGCAAATGCCACCCCTGGATCCT
>JAGLYE010000102.1 GCA_023132505.1 Bacteroidales bacterium
TTTGCCGGCATCATCCTCGACCATCAGAACAAGGACATGCTGATCTTTGAAGGAAAGATTAATAAAAAATACTATGCGTTTACGCGTCCTTTGGGTCAACTATATTTTGATGCAGGTATGAAATCAGAATATTTGGCTGGTCCGTCAATCAACCTTGCTTCCTCCCCTGATCTGTATCACTGGAAACCAACCGATTTTCCGTTTATCCGTTCAAAAAGAGGATCAGGATTCACAAACCGGATTGGCGGGGGTACTCCGCCAATTCCCACTCTGAAGGGTTGGCTGGCCTTATTCCATGGTGTAGAAGCTAAAGAAAAAGTTGGGATATACCGGACCTACTGGGCATTATTGGATAATGAAAATCCTCACAATATCCTGAAGATCGAAGATAAAGAACCTCTTCTGGAGTCAAAACCTGAATTAACGGAGGATATCAAAGACCAGGTATATTTGAATGATGTTGTTTTCACAACGGGGATCGTTGATGCCGGGGATCATTATATTATTGCCTCCGGCGAGTTGGATCTGGCCTGCAGGATCACACATATACCCAAATCGTTTTTTGGACTTTAATGATATAATCTTAAATTTGATATTTTATTGAAGATATGGGCAATGTTAAGCTGAAAAATATAGCAAAGACTTACGATGGCAAGGTGGATGTTATCAGTGATGCCAGTTTCGAGATCAGGGATGGTGAGTTTGTCGTTCTTGTAGGACCTTCAGGCTGTGGGAAAAGCACTCTTCTGCGAATGATCGCCGGACTGGAAGATATCACCAGGGGCGACCTTTATATTGATGATAAACGTGTAAATGACCTGCCACCAAAAGACAGGAACATCGCCATGGTCTTTCAGAACTATGCGCTTTACCCTCACATGACTGCCTACCAGAATATGGCTTTTGGGCTTAAACTTAAAAAGGTGCGCAAATCAGAGATAGAGAAGCGTGTCAACAATGCGGCAGAAATCCTGGAAATAAAAGAATTGCTCCAGAGGAAGCCGAAAGCAATGTCGGGGGGCCAGAGACAAAGAATTGCAATAGGCAGGGCTATTGTCAGGAACCCGGAAGTATTCCTCTTCGATGAACCACTTAGTAACCTTGATGCAAAACTCAGGGTACAGATGCGTGTGGAATTGCAAAGATTGCACCGGCGCCTGACAACTACTATGATCTATGTTACCCACGATCAGACCGAAGCCATGACATTAGGTGACCGGATCGTTGTGCTAAAGGACGGGGATATTATGCAGATTGGCACCCCCATGGAGTTATACAATGAGCCGGATAATATGTTTGTTGCAGGATTTATCGGCTCCCCACCGATTAATTTTATTGAAGGAGAAATAAAGAATTCAACAGACTTGGTTTTTGTAAACGAAAAATTGAACATAAATATTGGCCTTTCCCGGATTGCAAACAAGGGAATAAGTAAATATGCAAATAAGAGGATTGCAATGGGTATCAGGCCGGAGAATATTTCCGCAAGGCCATCAAATGAAAATAATTACCAGAAGGTTTCTATCCTGATAAGCGCTATCGAACAGATGGGAAATGAGATGCTTATTTATACACAACTTGATGATAAGCAGCTTACAGCGAGACTTTCACCGGATATAAGCATAAAGTCCGGAGATATGATGGATATTTATCTTGATGTTGACAAGATGCATTTTTTTGACCCGGAAACCAAAGAAGTGATCATTTAATAGTAAAGAATCCCCCGATTACTCGGGGGCTTTCATGAAATACCCAAATGGGGTGCATGAAACGTTTTCCCCCACAAATTCTAAGCACGAATATCTAAATTCTAATGTCAGGTTAAAAATTAATTGAATCACTAAAATAGCGTTCACTTTTGAATGAATCAAGCAGTTAAGGGCATAGAAAAACGCTAATGCAGGGGCTTTACTCACTTTCCGTTCGAAATGAAAACGCAAACTAAAATGGGAATGCGAACCGCTGGCTGAGGAGTTTTCTCCCTCGAGTCCTCGGGGTCGAAATGACAACGTCTAATTTTTAGAGGGGGGAAATGGCGGGGCGCGCTGTGCGCGCCCCGCCATTTCCCCTTGTTTAGATAACGACTCTGTCCTCTCGAAGGAACGAAGTGACTGAGAGATCCCCTTAGCTTGCTTCTACGAAGAAGATTATTTTACCGGACACAATAAATTAAAAATCAGGATTTAGGATTTCGGATTTGGAAAACAATGATCATTTCCCCAATAAAACATTAACTGCTTTTTCAGCATCTGCGATTGCTTTCTCAGGTGTTTTCTTGTGATAGATCACACAAGCCTCATATTCCTGAGAGATGATATCAAACACCTCTACTATCAATTCATGGCTGTCGACACCCTTAATATATTCAACCTGCTCTGCAAAAATCCTGGACATGGGGTGGGTCTTCAGGAACTCCTCAAAATAAGGATCTTCAGAAAGTGATTTCCTCCTGGGAAATTGTCCGGTGATCTCCATCAATTTCAGGTCTCCTTCCCTGCTGATCATGGTTTTGATGAACTCCCACGAAGCCTGTGGATCTTTGCATGTGTTGAATAGTACAAGATTTTTGGGATTAGCATATGTATATACCGGTCCTTCATGATCATCAGGGACAAGCATAGGATAGAAACTATATTCAATATGGTCAGGCTTGAATTTTTCGAGGTACCTGATCTGCCATGGGCCTGTAAATTGCGTATAGATCTTTTCCATCAGGAAGAGGTCTTGTGTTCCTGCCACTCGCTGCCTGGTGAAATAATTACTATCATACAATTGTTGGAGGAAGCTGAAAACTCCGATAGCATATTCATTATTGAATACAGCTCTGTTATTCTCAATCAATTTCCCCCCATCTGATGCTGCAAGGTACAATGGATAAAAATTAAATAATCGCTGGTACCAGATCACCATAACAGTAGTATAACCTATCCATTGATCCACATATCCATCCCCATCCTTATCCTTTTTGATCTCCTTAGCAGCTTCAAAGTATTTAGAATAGGTCGAAGGCAATCCATCGATCTGAAGATTATCTATAACATTAGTATTATAGAGGGTCATGATCGGGTTTACTTTCCATGGGATTTGATAAATATGGCCATCAGCGGAGGTACTCTCTTTGATCACTTCATCTGAGCATCTTTCTCTAATAAAATCCCAAAAGCCATCCAGTGTATCAAATGGAATGAGTACGCCGGCCTTTGCATACATTTCGACACTTCCCTCCCACATATTGGCATATATATCAGGTGTTGTTTTGCCAACCACAGCAGCAAGGATGATCTCTTCACTCGACTGCCCTTCCGGTACCGGCTGGTGACGGATTGGATGAGCGGGATGCTCTTTGTTCCAGGTATCAATCGCTTGCCTTGTAAAAGTGATCTCCTGTGCATTATTGGAAGACCAGAATAACAACTCTTTGTCGCTGCCGGATCTTTTGCATGAAATAAAGGCAAGAGCAAGCAGAAGAAGAAAAACCGGAATATTTGACTTATTCTTCATAATGTAAAAAAAAGGCTGTCATAAAATCAAATAATAATTCTGACAGCCTTTTTTATAGGATTCTAATCTAGTTAGTGTTCGTCCATAAAGTCGGTGTTTGGTTCAGAATGTTCGCTTTCGAGGCTTGCGAAGTATTTAAAACAAGGAGTCCACCTCAGGCGGATGACTGTTTTAAATACGAGCGTAACGATGAAAACGGATATTCTGGATAAACACTAATTATTCAACAACATTGGCTACTTCCCAGATATAAATCTGATTCACCTGAGTGCCTGTAAGAACGATGTTATACATTTTCAGATCATCAAGAGAACCTTTCAGGTATCCCAGCCATTCTTTCCATTCATAGGGATCGCCTGGTACATCTGAAAAGGCACTTGTAGGAAGCGATTGTCCAATACATATGTCAACAAGGGGATTTGGATCAACCGGTGTGCCTGTCGGGAAGTCATCCCATAACATAGTTTCCTCTCCATTGATATAAAATATCATTTCACCGCTTTGGTAAGTCATGGCAATATGAGTCCACACACCATTTTCAAGTATACCGGTGTTGGCGTCCTTATCAATCCATGCATTTTCTCCTGAGCCGTCATCTTTCAAAATTTTACGTGTGAAGAAAGGTTTGTTAGCGTCCTGAACCTGGAACTTCCAGCAATTCCAGATGTCATTGGAGAGGAAATAGCTATGTGCCCATGTTTCATAAAGATTGATCCAGGTCACAATTGTAAGTTCCGGAGGATTTAATGAAGGATCCTGAGGGACTACAATATTTCCGCCACCTTCAAACTTGTAGGCGTAATCAGCATTGCCAAAGCGGTCTTCGACAGAAATCACTGATCCGCCTCCCCAATTAACATGGCCGACCTCTAAAGTTCCATCATGGCTATTGCCGCTTGCATCAGTTGCATCGCCATTAAACAGCCAGTTTGCGATAAGGTTTTCAGGAGCAATCTCAGTGATCTTTTTAGACTCAAACCCATCGATTGCAGCCTGGAGGTTTACAACTGCGGCATCAACACTTGCCTGAATTCCGGCTGCGTTACGAACATCCGTGGCCAGATCAATCGCAACTTGGAAGGCAGCTTTTGAACCAGCTTCATATTCGCCAATGGCTGTTCCTTCCACTGCAGCGTCATGCAGATCCTGGGCTTCAGTGATCCTGGCATCAAGGACAGTAAAATCGACTGGTACCGGATCATCATCATCCTTTTTACAATTTGTGAGGATCAGACTTGCCATCAATGGCACGATCAGAAACCACATTACATACTTCATTTTTTTCATGGCATTAAGTTTTAAATTAGACTTTATTAAATATTAAGAGTAAAAAACATTTTTACAATTCATGATTTGTATCCAGTTCGCTTTGCGGTATTGGGAAATATTTATTTTCCTCATAATTAAAATTCACCTTGTCTTGCAAAGCAGCATATGCATAATCAGGGCCATATCTGATCACATCAAAATAGCGATGGAATTCAAATCCCAGTTCCACCCTTCGTTCATGGCGTATGGCTTTCCTGATCTCATTTTGCCCACCGGCAGTGATATCAGGCAACAATCCGGCAGGAATGGTACCGTAACCCGGCAAATTTTCATCATAGAGATAGGATTCCCTTGAACGTTTTCTCACCATATTAACATATTGCTCGGCGCCTCCATTTCCCTGTTCATTTATGGCTTCCGCCAACATTAGCAAGACATCCGCATAGCGAATATACACATAATTTAATTCCCCGTCAGCTTTTAATTCCTTGGGGACCTCAGATAAAGGCTGTAAATATTTCTTTTGCATATATCCTGTCGGTGACCATTCCGGGTCAAACATGACCGTATCATTGAACCAGGTGTGCCCTTTCCTGCCCACTGTATAATCCAGACGGGGATCAAACACGCTATCCTGTGTCATTTCAAATTCATCAACAAAACTTTGGGTTGGCACATTAAATCCATAACCATTTTCACTTCTGGGGGCAAACCATTGGTTAAGCCTGTTTCCCAGCCAGGGATTCTGCCCCCCAAGGTGCTGTACCGCAAATATCGTTTCCTCATTATTTCTGGTGGCAGCTTCAAAATTATTCCGGTATAAAATCATCAGGTCAAACAGGCCGGAGCCCACAATCTGTTGAAAAGCATCTTCAGCATCTTGCCATTGTTCCTGTATGAGATACATTTTTCCAAGAAGGGCCAATGCAGCATATTTTGTCGGCCTGCCAAGGTCAGGGCCCGTAAATGTTTCCGGTAACCGGTTTACAGCATCCTGCAAGTCAGGGATAATAACGTTTGCCCTGATATCCTCAACAGGGGTTGCAGGTTTTTGCATTTCTTCAGGGGTAGGGGTAGTTGTATGAACAGGAATATTGCCAAAAATACTGCTAAGCCAGTAATAATAGTACGCTCTCAGGAATTTTGCCTCACCTATGATCTCGCTCTTTCTCTCAGCATCCATATTAATCTTGTCAATATTGTCCAATAATTTATTGGCCCTTGAAACTCCTTCATAATATATTTCCCATACTGTTTCAAGATTGCCATTATCAGTGGTAAGGTCGAAATCATCTATCCTGCCAATATCTGCCTGGTCGCCGGGAATACCGCCTTTAGCGGCATCATCGGAAGCAATATCGCCAA
>JAGLYE010000103.1 GCA_023132505.1 Bacteroidales bacterium
TTCATCATGTGTCGCATCATAGGAAATTCCCTGGTGATACCCATAGCACCCAGTATCTGGCGGGTTTCGCGTGCAATCTCGAGGGCCATATTTACATTATTGCGTTTGGCCATAGAAATTTGTGCAGCGGTGGCTTCACCTTTATCACGGAGGGCTCCAAGGCGCCATATCAATAATTGGGCTTTGGTGATCTCTGTAAGGGCTTCGGCAAGTTTTTTCTGTTGCAGCTGAAAGCCGGCAATTGGCCTGCCAAACTGCTTACGTTCCAATGAATACCTGAGGGCAGCATCATAACAGTCCATGGCTGCTCCGATCGCTCCCCAGGCAATGCCATAACGGGCAGAATTCAGACAGCTCAGTGGCCCTGTCAACCCTGTTACCTCAGGGAAAAGGTTTTCTTTGGGCACCTTCACATTGTCAAATACCAGTTCTCCTGTTACTGATGCACGCAGAGAATATTTGCCATGTGTTTCCGGGGCGGAATACCCTTCCCCTCCTGCTTCAACTAACATTCCCCTGATAATACCCTGTTCGTCTTTTGCCCATACAACAGAAACATCGGCTATGGTAGAGTTTGTGATCCACATCTTGGCACCATTTAGGATCAAATGATCGCCCTTGTCTTCGAAATGTGTGACCATGCCACTGGGATCTGAGCCATGATCTGGCTCTGTGAGCCCAAAGCAACCAATGATCTCACCGCTCACGAGGCGTGGAAGATACTTTTGTTTCTGTTCTTCAGTTCCAAATTTCCATATCGGAAAGCAAACCAGTGAGGTTTGCACTGAGGCCATGGAACGGATACCTGAATCACCGCGTTCCAGCTCCTGCATAATCAGGCCGTAGGATGTAAAATCCAGGCCCGGACCACCGTATTCCTCCGGAATGAAAGGGCCGAACATGCCATATTCGCCCATCTCCCGTACCAGTTGGCGGGGAAACTCTGCCTTTTCAAAATAATCTTCAATAACGGGCTTTACCGAACGGTTGACCCAATCCCTTGTTGCATTACGGATGATCTTGTGCTCATCAGTGTAAAGCTCGTCCACTAAATAATGGTCGGGGGCTTCGAATTGAACTGTTGTAGCCATATAGTTTTTGTTTTTTTAAGACTAAGAATGACCGGCAAAATTATACATATTGCATTGTATTTCATAAGATTTTTTTTATTTATATTCGCTCAAAATAGATTTTTTTTCAGGCAGTATAATTCTTCTTTTCTACCTTTGCCCATTGTAAAAATACTATGAAATATGCAAGCACTCATTGACGGATCAAGATTGATGACCGAAGCCCTTGTGAAGGCGGGTGCAGAGGTGTTTATCGGTTACCCCATCACGCCGGCCAACAACCTCTACCTCTTTTCAGGGAAGCGTTTCAAAACCTTTCTTGCTGCACCGGACGAGATCACCACTTTGCAATGGATGAGCGGGTTTGCCGCTGCAGGGAAATTACCGGTCACTGCAACCTCTTTCCCGGGTTTTGCACTAATGCTGGAATCCATCAACATGGCCTATATGATGGAATTGCCCATGGTGATCGTTCTTGTACAAAGGCTGGGACCTGCAACCGGTACTGCCACCAGTGGTGCGCAGGGCGATATCGCATTGCTGAATGGCATGCTGTCGGGAGGATATTCGATCCCGGTAATCAGCACCTCTGAAGCCAATGACTGCTGGGAGATGGCTGAAAACGCATTAAAAACTGCAGTAGAACTGCGTACACCGGTCATACTGCTCACATCCAAAGAAGAAGTGATGACCCAGTTCAGTTTTGATCTGGATACATTGAAAGAGATCAAAGCTGTTGAAAGAAAGTATTATTCTTCCGACGGGAAATTTATTCCTTATAAAAGAGATGAAAGAGGAGTGCCTGAATTTCTTCCGGTTAACAATGACAGACACCAAGTAAGATATACAGCCTCCACCCACAATGAAAACGGTATCCTGGAAGGAATTACACCCGGGGCACTTAACAATACAATCAGTATAAATAAAAAGATAGAGAAGAATATTGATTCCTATCTGTATTATGATCTTGAAAAAGATGATGCTTCAGATACACTGCTTGTATCTTATGGCATCACTGCCAATGCCGCCAGAGAGGCTGCCGTAAGGCTAAGGAAGGAGGGTCGTCCTGTTTCGGTATTCATTCCAAAGACACTGCTCCCCATCCCTGATAAATACATGAATATCATGTCGGGATACAGTAATATCGTGATTGCGGAAGAAAACCATCCGGGATTATACAGAAAGCTATTATTTGGGGTGAAAGCTCCAACGAATGTCCATTCAGTTAATGCCATCGGCCGCATGATCAATCCCGATGAAATCATAGAGGAGGTGAAAAAGCATGGAAACTAAATTCATCAACACCGATACCCTGCCGTTTTGCAGCGGCTGCGGACATACAACCATCAGCAGAAACACTGAAAAAGCCCTTCAAAAGATCGGCCTCAACCTTCTGGATGTAATCCTTGTGACAGACATAGGCTGCCATGGAATTATTGATAAAGCTTTCGACACACATACCGTTCATGGCCTGCATGGCAGGTCGGTTGCCCTCGCATCAGGGATATCGGCCGGGGTAAACAATCCTGATAAAAAGGTGATCGTTTATATTGGTGACGGTGGAGCTTCAATAGGTATGCAACACCTCCTCGATGCAGCTCATAATGGATATAATATGACCGTGGTGGTACATAATAATATGCTCTACGGCATGACCGGCGGACAGCCCAGTGAGCTTACTCCCAAGGGCTTCAAGACCCCTACCCTGCCACAGGGAGCAACACATAAGGGTTATGACATTTGTGGACTTGTTGCAACTGCAGGCGCCAGCTATGTAAGCCGTATCACCGGTATCGGTGATATCTCCGATCAACTGGCAGAAGCATTCTCCAGAACAGGGTTCTCACTTGTTGAAGTGATGGAAATTTGTCCCTCTTATGGTGTCAAAAGCAATCCCGGCATAAAGCTCAAGACCCTGATCGAAGAAGCCGGCATTGAGATTAAGGTATATGCCGACAACGAGCCAAAGGCATTTGAAACACAAGAACGAAATGATCTCCCCTCCCTCTTTTCACCCTCCCTCGAGATAAAAGAAGAGTTCACACATAGGCTGGATAAGCCTGTGCGCCTGTTCCTGAGCGGCACTGCCGGAGAAGGCGTACAATCAGCGGCAGAGATGTTTATCCGGGCAGGGATGCGTTGTGGTCTGCAAGGAACCAAAAAAGGGAGTTACCCGGTAACCGTAGGTGTTGGCTTTTCCGCATCTAACCTTATCCTTTCACCGGAACCTATTTTTTATACCGGAGCACCCAGGCCGGATGTGATCCTGGTTACTTCAGAAGACGGGATAAAGTTTGCCCGAAAGCTTATCGATAATGCCGGTGAGGAAGCCCTGCTGATCATCGACAGTACCCTCGAAACACCAAAAACCAGAGCAAGGGTAGTCTCGCATCACTTCCGTGAACATTTTGGTGGCAGGAACGCCATGATCACTGCCTTGTTTGAATACCTCCGCCAATCCAATATCATCTCAATGGATGCCCTTAAGAAACAGTTTATGGACAGCAAGATGGCTGCCAACACAAAACTAAAAGCATTGATTGAGGAAACGTTTGGGATATAAGGATTAGTGTTGGGATATTATTGATGTATCCAGATCCATTATTTTATCAAATAAAATGTTCCTCTGGCCTGAACGGATGTTGTAATTTTGTTCTCCTTCTCTAAAACCCCAAGGTATTTATTTATTTCATTGATGTGGGCACCAATGATCCCGGATAGATCATCGAGTGTACACGGACGACGGGCAATGGTTTCCAGAATAGCAGTTGCCATATCCGCACGATACGATTTTACTTCTTTTCTTTTGGGGGCAGTGGCAATTACCTCCACATAGTCAAATCCCAGGAAGTCTGCAATGCCTGTTAATTCAGCATGTGTTGCGGGACGGATATCCTCCACCACCCCTGGCCGGTCTAAAGTATTCAACTGTACGCTGTCCGGACTGATCTGTTCAATGGCATCTTTAAGGAAGACCAGATCTTTTTCCTTATTATTATATCCGGGGAGTATAAATACTTCCAGCCATATCTTACCTGAAAATTCTTCCCTGAAGTTCCTGAGTCCTTTAATATACTTACCCAGTTCCAAAGAAGAATGAGGGCGGTTTAGTTTTTGAAATGATGCATTCAATGCAGCATCCAGAGACGGAAGCACAACATCTGCGAATAATAATTCTTTCCGCAGTTTTTTTGACGACAGCAAAGTTCCATTGGTTAAAACAGCAATCGGGATATCAGGTTTTATCTTCTTTAAGAAATCTATTACATCACCGATCCTGGAATTCAAAGTAGGTTCCCCTGAGCCCGAAAAGGTCATATAATCCGGATCCGGATTCCTGTCGAAGTAATGCTCCAATTCTGCCTTCAGCTTGTCGAAAAGTATATATTCTTTCCGCTCGGTCGTTAATTTTGTTGTTGATCCGCATTCACAATAAACACAGTCAAGGGAACATACTTTATAAGGGACCAGATCAATACCAAGCGACATACCCAGGCGACGGGAGGGTACTGGGCCAAAAAGGTATTTATACATAAGTTATGTTTTTAATCATAAGCCAGCCTGGTTTTTTCATCAGCCATGGATGGCTGAATAAAATCATCCCATTCAGTAGATTCCCAGGTGCCGAGATTTGTGTGTGTGATAAGATATTTCTGAGGAATGGGATGGGTTCCTACAACCACTTTCATCTTATACTTATCTTCAATAAATTTCTGAAAGTGATCTATATAAGGGCAGGGGGGATAACCAACAATAAAACCAGTGGCAAAATGAATAACTTCTGCGCCATTTTTTTTGAGTTCTTCAGGCGCATGTTCAATATTTCCTCCGGGGCAACCTCCGCAGCTTGTATAGCCCACCAACTCAACATCCTCTTCCCTGGCATAGATATCAAATGCTCCTTCACGATTACTCAATGCTCTAAAACATTTGCCCCCTGCACAGGACCGGTAACGGTCGCAAATGATAATTCCGATTTTAGTTTTCTTTTTCATAAAAAATGTTATTTATTCTATTAAATAAACGGACCTCCCCGGAGATCAAAATTCGATCCCTTTTCTTGCCTCTATTCCTTTCTGATAATAATGTTTAACTTCTTTCATTTCTGTAACCAGGTCAGCGGCCTCAATGATCTCTTCCGGTGCATACCTTCCGGTAATTACAAGTTCGAGCTGCTGTGGCTTTTCCTTGATCAAAGTAATTAATTCATCTAACCCAATTAGCTTATAATAAAGGGCAATGTTTATTTCATCAAGGATCAGCATATCATATTTACCGTTTTTTATGATTTGCCGGATTTCATCAAAGCCCTTTCTTGCTGCTTCTCTGTCTTCAATTGTTGGTTTATCAACAATAAAACATCCCAATCCATATTGTTTAACCGAAATATTCTTCAAGTCGTGGGCGATGGTCCGGAGTTCACTATATTGCTGCCCTTTGATAAACTGCCCGATAAAAACTTTCATTCCTGCGCCTGACGCTCTCAGGGCAAGCCCAAGGGCAGCTGTTGTTTTCCCTTTGCCGTTTCCGGTATAAACATGCACATAGCCCCTCATAAATTATAGTTTAAACTTTCTCCAAAGCTTGTTTGAGATCATCAATCAGGTCTTCAACATTTTCAATCCCCACTGAATACCTGACCAGCCCGTCGGTGATATGCGCCGCCAGTTTATCTTCTTTAGACATAGCGGCATGTGTCATGGAAGCCGGATGTTGTATCAAGGATTCAACTCCTCCGAGCGAAACGGCCAGCGTAGCCAGGTGTACGTTATCCATCAGCATTTGACCTGCTGCATAACCCCCTTTCAATCCAAAGCTGAGCATGCTTCCGAATCCACTCATCTGTTCTTTAGCAAGTTCATATTGAGCAAATGATTTCAGTCCGGGATATTTAATCCATTCCACCTTGGGATGGGTTTCGAGATATTCTGCAATTTTTATTGCACTTTCCTGTGCTTTATCGATTCTCAGCGATAAAGTTTTTACTCCCCTGATGACCATATATGCCTGGTGAGGATCCATATTCCCACCCAT
>JAGLYE010000104.1 GCA_023132505.1 Bacteroidales bacterium
TAGCAGACAGCTGGAGTCAGAAGGCATCAATATACATTATACCGATGATCCGGCCTGTATCCCCTGTGATGCAGGGCTTGTAATATATACACCGGCCATCCCGGAATCAAACATGGAGTTGACCTATTGCAGGGATGTATATTTTAATTTAAAGAAACGCGCCGAAGTGCTTGGCCTGATAGCAAACGACTTTGACACCATTGCTATCGCCGGGACACATGGAAAAACAAGCATATCCTCCATGATCGCACATATCATGCATAGTAACGGCCATCCGGTTACTGCCATCATTGGGGGGATCATGAACAACTATGATACAAACATGATCCGCTCTGATAAGAGCAAATATCTAATTGCTGAAGCCGATGAATATGACCGTTCATTCCTGAACCTTCATCCGAAAATTGCAGTCATATCCACCGTAGCGGCAGACCACCTTGATATTTATGGTTCATTAGACAAGATGGTGGAATCCTTTAGCAATTTTGTAGGGCAAACGGATCCTGAAGGTACTGTGATCATACATGAAAGTGTTAAAGGCAAAATTCTCACACCCGGCAACAGCATCATTTATGGTACAAGTAAAAATGCCCACCTCCGCATACAAAATGTAAGAGTCAACAATCACCATTTCCATTTTGAACTTGTCACAAAAGAGGGTGTAAGCAATATAAGGATGGGAGTGCCCGGCTTGCATAATATTGAAAACGCGACTGCTGCCGCTGCCGTATGTCTGGAAGCAGGAGTTAAGATGCATGAGATCAAACAAGGGCTGGAATCATACCAGGGCGTTAAGCGGCGTTTTGAATTTGTCATGGAAGATGATAAAGGAACTGTGTTCATTGATGATTATGCCCACCATCCTGATGAGATCAAAGCATGTATTGACACGGCAAGGATGCTTTATCCCAACAAAAAGATCACCGGCATCTTCCAGCCACATCTTTACAGCAGGACCCGTGATTTAGCGGATGGCTTTGCTACCGGACTGGAAAAGCTGGATGAAGTCATACTGCTTGATATTTACCCCGCCAGGGAAGAAGCTATTGAAGGGATAGATTCCAGAATGTTGCTCGGGAAGATCAGGAATAGCAAAAAAAGTATTTGTAGTAAGGCCACACTTCCGGAAATCATCGCTAAGAAAAAACCTGAGGTATTACTTACCATGGGAGCCGGGGATATAGACCAGTTAATAGAACCTATAAAAGAAAAACTGACAAAACAAGGATGAGAAAGATATTACATATGGTATTCTGGGCATTACTCGTGGCAGGCGTAGTGTTTGCTGTAGCTTATGTTGGTCAGAAGCATAATGAGACCATCTGTGAATATTTTGAGCTGTCGGTTGAGAATCAAAACTATGATGCGCTTACAAATGCAGCAAAGCTCAGGGCCATGATCATTGCTACCACAGATACCCTTGCCGGGAAAACCATCGGAGAGATCAAACCTTATGAAATCCATCATCTCCTGAATGCAAACCCATACATCAAACATGCTGACATACAGACAGATATCAACGGGGAACTTAAAATTAAGGTTGTACTCAGGCAAGCTATTATCAGGATCATAAATAAAGACGGCTATAGTTATTATATTGGAAAGGAAGGCTGGCTGATGCCTGTCAATCCCGGATTCCCATCCAGAGTGCTTATCGCCAACGGTTCAATTAATGACGGGGTCTCCAACTTACAAGGCCGAAAAATGCATATCGATTCCTTAGCTGCAAACTCTATCGTCAGAAAACTATATGACCTTGCAAAGTATGTCAACAACTCTGATTTCCTGAATAAGCTGATCGGGCAGCTGTGGATAACAACATCAGGTGAATTGGAAATCATTCCATTGATCGGGGAATATACCATATTGTTTGGAAGCTTTGATGAGATGGAAGAAAAGTTTGAAAAGCTGGCAACCTACTACAGGGAGGGCACAAGCAAAGCAGGATGGATCGATTACAGATCCGTCGATCTTAGGTATAAAAATCAAGTAATCTGTTCAAAAAAATAAGACCATGGAAAATTCTGAAATTATTGTAGGACTCGATATAGGGACAACCAAGATCGCAGCCATTGTAGGACAAAAAAATGAGCATGGGAAGATCGAGATCCTCGGTCATGGACGCACTGAATCCATAGGTGTTAAACGTGGTATGGTTTCCAATATCGAAAACACTGTGAACTCTATAAAGATTGCAGTGGAGCAGGCTGAGCAAAAATCAGGGGTTGATATCCGTTATGTCAATGTTGGCATTGCCGGACAACATATTAAAAGTCTCCAGCATCACGGAAGCATTATCCGCAAGAATGTTGATGAAGAGATCAGTCAGCAGGATATCGACACCCTTAACGCCAATATGTTCAATCTCAATATGGCACCAGGTGAAGAGATCATCGATGTAATACCCCAGGAATATATCATTGATGCTGAGCAAGACATCAAGCAACCTGTTGGCATGCTTGGCAATTCCCTTGAAGCAAATTTTCATATTATTATCGGGCAGACGGCCGCGGCAAAAAACATTTATAAATGTGTTCGCAAGGCAGAGCTTGAAGTCGTTGACCTCATTCTGGAACCCATTGCCTCAGCAGAAGCTGTGCTGAATGATGAAGAGAAAGAAGCCGGCGTTGCGCTTGTCGATATTGGCGGGGGCACCACCGACATCGCTATATTCCAGGACGGGATCATCAGGCACACTGCAGTCATCCCCTTCGGAGGGGATATAATCACCGAGGATATTAAGGAGGGATGTACAATTATCAAAAAGCATGCAGAGGAGCTGAAGATCAAATTCGGATCAGCACTGGCAAGTGAAAACAAGGATGAAGAAGTTGTTGCAATACCCGGGTTAAGGGGCAGGGCACCAAAGGAGATCACCCTGAGGAACCTCGCCAATATAATACAGGCCAGGATGGAGGAAATCATCGACCATATACATTATGAGATCAAAAACTCAGGATACGAGAAAAAACTTATTGGCGGCATCGTATTGACAGGTGGTGGTGCTTTGCTTAAACACCTGGTACAGCTTACAGAGTTCATCACCGGGATGGATACCCGCATAGGCTATCCCAATGAACACCTGGCAAATGATGTTTCAGATGAAATGGCAAGTCCGATGTATGCCACCGGGACAGGCCTGGTTATTGAAGGAGTAAAAAGACTGGGCAAGGAAAAAAATAAAGTACAGTTGGCGGGAGAGAAAAAGAAAGGAAAGCAAAAAGCCGAAAAACAGCCAAGGCAGGCGAGTTTTTTGAAAACAATTCAAGATTGGTTTGAGAAAGACCAGATGGATGATTAATCAACAATAACATTGTTAATAAAAATAAAGCAAATCCATAAACAACGCAAATTATTAATCTAAATTTAGTTACCCAAAATGGAGGATATGATTAAATTCGAAATGCCTAAAAACCAATCGTCTATCATCAAGGTGCTCGGTGTTGGCGGCGGGGGCAGTAACGCTGTTAACCATATGCATCGGCAAGGGATTACTGGTGTTGACTTCATCGTATGCAATACAGATGCACAGGCTCTGGACATGAGCCCTGTCCCGAATAAGATCAGCCTTGGTGAGAAAGGCCTTGGTGCAGGATCTGTTCCCCTGGTTGCAGAAAAAGCGGCCATTGAAAAATCTGAAGATATCAAAAAGCTGCTGGCCAGCAATACGGAGATGCTATTCATTACTGCCGGCATGGGAGGCGGAACCGGTACCGGGGCTGCCCCTGTCATAGCCAGGCTTGCCAAAGAAATCGACCTGACAGATGAGGAAGTGAGCAAGATCCTGGTGGTAGCCATCGTCACATTACCATTTAGCTTTGAAGGCAGAAAACGGAAACAGCAAGCAGAAAAAGGCATTGAAGAACTTCGGAAATATGCCGATGCCGTGCTGATCATAAGCAATGATAAACTGCGTGAACTTTACGGAAACCTGGGGCTTTCGGAAGCCTTTAAGATCGCCGACAATGTTTTACTCACTGCTGCGAAAGGTATTGCAGAACTTATTACTGTTAAAGCCTATGTAAACATTGATTTCAAAGATGTGAACACGGTGATGAAAGACAGTGGAGTAGCAATCATGGGAACTGGTATTGCCGAAGGCGAGAACCGTGCAGGCCAGGCCATCGAGGCTGCCCTGAACTCACCCTTGCTGAATGATAATGATATCAAAGGCACCAACAACATCCTCCTTTATCTTTCATCCGGACAGAAAGAGATCTCAATGGATGAGATCACTGAAATCACTGAGTATATCCTTGATGAAGCCGGTTGCCACGCAGAAGTGATCTGGGGTGCAGGCAGGGATGATTCACTGGGCAACCAGATCAGCGTTACAATTGTTGCCACCGGTTTCGACAAAGAAGCCAAAGTTGATAAAGAAAAAATTATTAAAGACCTTTATGGGAACAGAATGTCGGCTAAAGCTGATATCAAAGAGGTGGTTCCTCCACGGCCTACCCGTCCACTTAGTGAGCCCAGACTCATAGAGGAAGTTGAAGAACAGGAAAGTGAGATCAGACTTGTGAACACTCCCAATGATACTGAAGAAATCTCCAAACCCACCATCAGCACTAATACAGATGAAGAAAAACCGAAAATAATTCGGTTTACCCTCGACGACTCTTCACCTGAGCCTGCAAAAGAAGATACAATAACAGAGATCAGCGCCCCCATAGATGAGATAGTGGAAACTGAAACGGAAGATATCATATTTGAGGAAAAGCAACCGATGTTCAAGACAGTGAAAGAGAGAGAAGCTGATCCCATCGCCCGGGAGAACAAAGAAACCCTTGATAAAAAAGCAAAAGAAAGGATTGAGCGGCTGCGCATGATGAGTATCAAACTTAAAAGCCCGGGCGGACTAACAGACCTGGAGGCCGAACCTGCTTATCGCCGAAAAAATGTTGAACTTTCAGATGCCAAGCCATCTGAGGAATCAAAAATATCAAAATATACATTATCAGAAGGGGAAGACGACAATGCAGAATTAAAATCAGACAATACATTTCTCCACGATAACGTTGACTGAGAACCTCTATTGAGATCCCGCATTGCTTTTGCGAAGCTTCAGCTAAGCAAAGTCCTGGCGGAATTAACCCAATTTCATTCCTCAAAGCGAAACCAGATTTTTATTATACCCCTCTGTCCCACCAGGGCGGAACGAGGCCCCCCCCCTGCAAGCCACGAGGAATTATTTGATTAAATAAATTGCAACTGAACACAAATTTGATGTTCACATATTGAGAATTTGTATATTCGTAAAATATATAATTGGAGCTATTATGAAAATGAGCAAAATGTACTTACGGAAAATTCAAAGCATCTTATACCTTGTTGCACTTGGCTTCATTCCAATACTTATTACTGCACAAGGTTCATCTGTAGAAGTTTATTCCACTGATCTTGATGGCAGGTTCAAATTAGAATCCATTATACCTGATGTTCAGGAATATTCTGATGTAATACCGGAGCAAATGCCCGGCTGGCCCCAGAGTATGGTTGTGCCAAGTTATTATGCCCCCTCAGGTGTCAGCCTTGTTGATGTTGACGAAGACGGTTTTCTTGAGATCATTGCAGCTTGCACCGATGGTACTGTGCATGTATGGAATTATCAGGGCTATGAACTTGCGGGTTGGCCCAAAACCGGACTCAATGTAATACAATCTAAAGCGGCAGTTGGCGATATCGATCCGGATTATCCGGGTCTTGAAATTCTCGTTGCCGGAAAACTAAATAGGTTATATGCATGGCATAATGACGGAACAGCAGTTAGCGGATGGCCCCTGACAGTTGAGGAAACAACCGGGTTCAAGTCACCTGTCCTCTTTGATATTGACGGTGATGGTTTTCTTGAGATTATTCTCGAACAAAAAATATATCCTACCGGACATGTAATTGTTTTCAATCGTGACGGAACTATATATCCCGGATGGCCTCAGCCTTTGGATTATTTAGGCGTTGCAACTCCCACAGTTGGAGATGTTGATAATGACGGAGAGATTGAAATTTGTGCGGTATCTTATTATTCCGTATTTCTCTGGGATAAGGATGGAGTTGCAAAACC
>JAGLYE010000105.1 GCA_023132505.1 Bacteroidales bacterium
CTGCACCTTGCACCCTGAACCCTCTCAATGCGTATCAAGCCCATGCAACATATAAACCATATGCTTCAACGACTTCACAATCTCTTCCATATATTCATTCACTGCTTTCACGCTGCCCGGAAGGGCAAAGATCAAAGTTTTGTCGGCAGTCCCTGCCACTCCGCGGCTGAGCAGTGCATTTGGTTTCTCCATGCCGTATTTCATCCTGATCATTTCCATGATACCCGGGATCTCCTTTTGGATCACGCTTCTTACTACTTCAGGGCTGATATCACGAGGCCCAATACCTGTACCCCCGGTAGTGAAAATGAAATCCACTCTTTGCTCAACAGCATCCAGAAGGAGTGCGCTCAGCGCCTGTTCGTCATCCGGTATAACAACATTTTCAATATCGTGCAGCCATTTCTGCCCGTCGAAAAATTCCCTTAGCAGATGAGTCATCCTGGGACCACTGCGGTCTTCATATTCACCGGCATAGGCACGGTCGCTCAGGGTGATCACAAGGACACTGTATACCTTTGGAATGTATTCAAGGGTATCGCCGGCCTGCAGATCGCCATGGCCGAGCACACGGCAGAAGATGCCTTCCTTGGGCATAACACAATTTCCGACTTCACGATAAATGGCACAGCTGTCGCCATGGCATTTCTTGCCTATTTGAGTTACTTCAAGTTCCACTTCGTCGCAATAAAACCTGTCGAGTGGTGAGGCCTGATACAGTAGCATCCCTTCGGTGGTTATATTTTCGGCAAATTCACCATAGGCAATTTCCCTTCCTGCCAAGGCAGCGAACTTATCAACGCTTTCTTTGGCCAGCATGCTGATCTGCCTGTGCCACCTTCCGGCATGGGCATCCCCTTCAATACCGCTTTCATTTAAGTGGATCTCACTCACCGGTTTTTTAATCGTCCTTTTGGATTCAGAAATATTTACTGATAGTATGTTGATATTTTTTGTTTCTATACTCATCGTTTTGTTTTGAATATATGATCCTTCGTAGTATATTTGTTCTACAAGCATCATATTGTCTTTAACCTAATCACAAAATTAATTAAAACTCATTATCATGGAACAAACAAACGATGATCAGGCCAAATTGATCAAAGAAGTAAGTATTCCTATTTATCAGGCACGAGGTTGGATGAAATTCCTTGGTGTCCTTATGATCATTGGGGGTGTTTTTTATGCTCTTACCATCGTAGGGATCATCATAGCATGGTTGCCTATCTGGATGGGGGTAATTCTTTATAAGGCAGGCTCATCATCAGAACAAGCTTATTTCAACGGTGATAAGTACAGTTTGCTGAAATCTCTGAGCCAGCTTAAACTATATTTCACCATTATGGGTATAATGACCCTTATCGGCATTGTCATTATGATAATACTGGTTATTTTGATCTTCGCAGGCGGGCTTGCTCTCAGTGAATATATTGACGATAGCTTCTATTATTAGGCTGCCGGGAGGTTTTCCTATTTATAGCAGAAGCGTTTGATCACCCCATAAGCACTCTTGATCCCCAGTTCACCGGCTTTGCTGAGGTCGCCACAGCCATTGTCGAGCTGGTCGAGGTATATATAGGTCAGGCCCCTGTTGAACCAGGCCTCAGCCAGCTCAGGTTCCAGGTGGATGGCCTGGGAATAATCCAGGATGGCGCTATTATAATCTTTCATCCGGTTGCGGATGTTTCCCCTGTTGAAGTATGCGAAGGGCAGCTTGGGCTTTAGTTTGATCACCCTGTCATAATCCATTAAAACAGCCTCGAAACGGGGCTCTTTTACAATGTCTTCTTCACTGGCTGCCGGTATCTTATCCCACGTAATGGTAACATTGTCGGTATATACCCTTTCATTGTATAAATACTCTTCAAGCTCATAACGGGTGTTGGCCCTGTTGAAATATGCAAAAACAAATTTTGGAAATAGCGTGATGGCATTGTCGTAAGCATCCAGGGAGTTGGTGTAATTATTGGCCATGCCGTTAACTACACCTTTCAGGAAGTGGCCTATGTAATTAGAGGAGTTTTCACTAAGCATGCTATCGGCAATGCTCAGGTGATGGCTGAGGGCTTCGGCATCTTCAAGAATTTCGACATTCATGATGGCAAAGACAAGCTCTTCCTTATTATTCACCTTGTATTCGGTGATTTCCTTCAAGGTATAGCCATCACGTTTCCTTTTTACAAAATCCTTGTCTTTTTTAACGAACTGAACAGTAAAGTTTGGCTGTAGCTCTATTCCTTCAAATGCCCTGTTCAATTCACCGGTCTTGTTGCCGGTATTGAAATCAGATTCAAAGGCGATCAGTTTTTGGAAATAGCTTGAATCTGCGTATGTTTTCATCAGTGCTTCGGTAGAGGCATCCCCATCGTTCAGCATGTTGATGATCTCAAAAGCCTTGTTGTTGTCCTGCCGGGCCCCCAGGGGATCATTCAAGCGCTGCCTGGCTTGCGATCGTTGAAGAAATGCACCGGCAAAATCAGGGAAAAGCTCTATGCATTTAGTATAATCTGCTATTGCCTCTTTGAATTGCTCTGTGATCTGGTAGATATATGCCCGCCCGTAATAGGCATATACGTTATTCGGGTTGATGCTGATAACCATGTTATAGTCGAGAAGGGATCCGTCGTAATCTTTGGTGCTTGCTTTTAGCCATGCCCTGTTATAATAGGTGAGTGCATTATATGGGTTGTCGCGGATAACCCGATCGAAATCGCGCAGGGCGCGAACGGTATCGCCGATGCTGATATGGGTCAGCCCACGATGGAATATCGCAATAGAATTCCCCGGATCCAGCTCGAGGATTTGTTCGAAATCCATAATGGCTTTCTCAAATTCTTCAGTTTCATAATAGATCTGTCCACGCTTCAGGTAAGCTTCGGTATTGAAATAGTCCAGCATCAGGGTCTTGTTGCAATCTTCAATGGCACTTTCATTTTCTTCGAGATAGCTTTTGGCGACGGCCCTGTATAAATAAGCATTTGGTAATGTCTTATCGTACTTCATGGCCTCATCGAGGTCTTCGATGGCTGACCTGTAGGCGCGCATATTGATCCTGGTCAGGCCCCGGTCAATATATATTTCCGGGTTAAATGGATCGATCTCCAATGCCTTGTGGAAATCATGAAGCGCATTGGTGTAGTTATACATCTGAGCCCTTGCAATGGCCCTGTAATGATAAGCGTGTGAATACAATGGGTGTATGGTAACCGCCATGCTCAGGTCATAATCAGCTCCCTTGTAGTCGCCAAGGTAAAGCTTGGCGATCCCTCGCAGGAAATAAGGCTCAAATAGATCGGGCTTGTAGGTGATCACAATGTTAAACCTCTTGATGGACTCTGCATAATTGGCCTGGCTGAGTTCATAACGGCCCGAATGCATGAAATGTGATATATTCACCTGGGCTATAAGCACCGCAGGAAAAAGCAGGAAAAACAAGATTACTGTCCAACGTAGATTCATTGCTTAAGAAAACGTTAAAGGTCGGTTTTTGTTTTCTCTAAGAGTTTTATATCCCCGATCAGCATTGTCTTGTCTATGGCTTTACACATGTCATAGATCGTCAACAGGGCAATGTGAACGGCTGTGAGGGCTTCCATTTCCACACCGGTTTGGCCGATACAACGGGCTTCCCCGGTGACCCGAACACCATCTTCAACAATCTCTGTATTTACCTTTACTTTGGTAAGGGACAGAGGGTGACAAAGCGGGATCAACTCACTGGTTTTCTTAGCTGCCTGTATGCCGGCGATCTCAGCGACGGTCAGCACATCACCTTTCCTGACCTGATTGTCTTTAATAAGTTTGAGTGTCTCTGTTGATAGCTTAATGTGGCCTTCGGCAAGCGCAGTGCGCTGCTGGGCGGGCTTATTGCCAACATCGACCATTCTGGCCTTTCCTTTATCGTCGGTATGTGAAAGTTTTTTCATTATTCTTTTTATTCCTTTTCATTTTAGTTAAACCACTCTCCCGAAAATCAAAAATCGAAAATCAAAAATCGACAATCGACAATCGACAATCGACAATCCCCTCATCCTCCGATATTATAAAAACTGCTCTTTTGACTGCTGGAGCCACTGCTGGGTTTATTGTCAACTGCCATGATCAAAGCTTGCTTTGCACCAAGTTCCCGTACACTATACTCTATATCACTGAACAGGCAGGGCTTTACCATTCCGTCAGGTGTCAGCCGGAGGCGGTTGCAGCTGGCACAATGCCCGCCTGAGCCACCGATCACTTTCCCGAAAGTGCCTTTATGGAGGTCCATTTGTGGAATGAAACGTATTTGCAGGCCTTTGCTATCGGCAAATGCTTTTACCTTTTGTGCTTCCGGCTCCATGGCATTCTTGTCCACCACACAATTGATCTTTACCGGAGTGAGCCCGGCGTCCAGTGCTGCATCAATGCCTTTCAGGGCATCATGAAGACTGCCTACCCGGGTGATGGTCTTATATTTTTCAGGATCCATAGAGTCAAGGCTGATGTTGACCCGGTGGAGGCCGGCATTTTTAAGCTCTTTGGCATATTTTGGGAGCATGATCCCGTTTGTGGTCATGCCCAGGTCTTTGATGCCTTCGATTTTGGATATCATCCTCACCAGTTCGGTGATGCCTTTTCTCACCAGTGGTTCACCACCGGTGATCCTGACCTTATCCACACCCATGTCTACAGCAGTTCTGACCACTTCGGTGATCTCATCATAGCTCAGAATATCCTTATGGGGCATCAGCCTGATGCCACTCTCGGGCATGCAATACCTGCAGCGCAGGTTGCAGCGGTCGGTTACCGACACCCTGAGGTAATTGATCTTTCTGTTATATCTGTCTAACATCTACGGATGTCCCTTCTTCAAGTGTTGTTGTGCCTAAAGGTACCATGATGAACCCGTCAGCAGTGGTAAGTGCCTGTATATGTGCTGAACCGTGATAATCCTTTGGAAAAACTCTTCCATCTTCTATCTTCACCGGGATAAAGGAGTCTCTGTCAGATTTTTTACGTGTATAAGATGCGCCTAATGGCAGCTTAATGACACTCCAGCCGCTTTTTGACCCCATGCTGAGCCGGAGGTATGGCCTCACCAGCAGTTCGAAGGTGTTGAAAGCCGATACCGGGTTGCCCGGGAGTCCGAAAATCCTTTTTTTGTTAAATTTTCCAAAAAGTGTTGGTTTGCCCGGCTGTACTGCGAGCGTCTGGAACATGATCTCCACACCCAGCTTTTCAAATACCCGTGGAATAAAGTCAAATTGTCCCATGGAGATGCCACCTGTAAGCATGACCACATCATGATCTTTTAAAGCCTTTGACAAAATCTCATACGTTAGATGTTCATTATCAGGTGCGATACCAATATAATCAGCATGGGCACCGCATTTCTGTACCTGCCCGATCAGCTGATAGGCGTTGCTGTTGCGGATCTTTGAGATACCGGGTTTTTCCGATGGTTCTACTATCTCGTCACCGGTGGAGATGATGGCAACATTTGGCTTGATGGCTACCCTGGGATTGGAATAACCTGTTGATGCCAGGATGGCGATATGTTGGGGCTCAATAAATATCCCGTTCGGGATGAGGATATCACCTTCTGAAACATCTTCTGCCTGATAAGCAATATTTGATCCGCCGGTTTTACCGCTAAAAACGATTTTTCCATCAGCATCAAGCCTGGTATTTTCAACCATGATCACGTAATCAGCTCCCCTGGGAACCGGTGCCCCGGTCATGATCTCCGAGCATTGGCCAAGTCCAACTTCTTTCTCCGGAGCTTTTCCTGCCGGAATAGTCTCAATTAACGTCATGGGTTTATTAAGGTCTTCCTTCCTGCAGGCATAGCCATCCATTGCAGATTTATCAAAAGGGGGCATATCCACATCTGATATGATATCTTCTGCCAGGACACGGTGTAAAGATTCCTTAATATCCACTTTCTCATTGCCCATGGGCTCCACTGCCCCTGTCACAAGCTTATATGCTTCTTCTATACGGATCATGCGTTTTGCAGTTGGTTTGCAAAATTAGTGTTTTTATTTATTGGTATGAGGTATGGGGGACT
>JAGLYE010000106.1 GCA_023132505.1 Bacteroidales bacterium
TAGTGCCAGGTAGAATGGAAACTTTTTCATACTGTTTTAATATTGATTAAATAGCTAACGGTCTAGTCTTACAATTATTATTTAAGGACGCCCAAAATTAATTATAAAAATCACATAACAATGATTTTTTTGGATTATTACAGAAAGCGTGTATTCCTGTAGCTTTTCCTGCCTTTTTCCGGTTCGATCTTGAAACAGTACTTCAGCATGACCTCATGGCTGCCTGCAGTTCTGCCCAGACCAAGCTTTGAGGTTGTGATGTCGTATGAGTATCCTATTTTAAAGTTTTTATATTGTAGTCCGAGTATCACGGAAACCGCATCCTGTATGCGATAATTCAATCCTCCCCAGAACATATTCTTGTATTCGAGCAATGCTGCTACGTCAAGCTGAACCGATGCTTTGTCCATTTTCACCATGGCATATGGCAGCAAGGCAAAGTTAGGGCTGTTCCTGAATACGTATTCGTAACCTCCCTGTAAATAAAATGTACGGTCGAGCGTCATCCTGTACAGAAAACTCCCTGAAGTAGTGCTGTCAACGTTTGTGGTCCAGTTGGCCAGCTCTTTCCCTTTTGTTTGCAGTACCTGGTTCACTGAAAAGCCGATGAAATACTGATCAGGAACTTCATATACCACTCCCAGGGCACCATCGATAAGGATCTCGCTTTCTTCACCCTGAATCTGTTGCAGGAGCTGATCGTTAGGGTCGACAGCAATGAACTTCGAAAAGTCGATAGAGCGGTTATTAAATCCTACTTGCAGGCCAACACCAAGTTTACCGTAGCCTAACTCCTTAATATAGGAATATCCGATCCTCAATGTGATGGTTTTGGTAAAACCGATCTTGTCTTGCATTACCAGGGCAGATAGTCCACCCCTTAAAACCCTCACGGGTGATTCGATGCTGATAAGAAAGGTTTCCGGAGCAACCTTTTCGCCTTCGTTATCCTTAAAACCTGTCCATTGTTGCCTGACAAGGCCGGTAACACAGATGCCGTCACCAATACCGGCAAAGCCGGGATTAGTAAAGACCCTGTTAAACATATTTTGTGTAAACTGAGGCTCCTGCTGGGCATGCAATCCGGTCCCAATAATTGTTACGACGAACAATAATATTGTGAATTTTATCTGCCTCATGTTTTGTTTTTGGTTTGCCTGGTTAAAGCTCAGCTAAAGTATAAAAAAAGTAAACGTAATTGCTTACTATTATGACTAATCAGCAAACAGGTATTAAGCCTGCGGTAAATTTGCCAGGTCAAAAATACAAAATAACTGCAAAATAGTTCTACGTGTTTTTTCTAATTATCACTGGTAAGCATTTCAGTATAAATACTTATCGGTGGTATTTCAGGAAATGATAACGTACATAGTTCCTGAATATTTTTGTAAGCCCTTATTTAGTTCCGGAAATTAGAAATATGCCCGGAGTTGCACACTACCCACATGTACAATAGGTGTTTCCGGTGCTTTACGCCCATCGTAGATCAGGCTTAATTGCAGATGGTCGGAAAGGTTTTGCTGGTACGACACATTCCATGTACCGTTTTTTCCAGTTTTCAGCCCTTCCAGCATTTCAAAACCCAGCGAACTGTTTTCATCTCCATTATAGCTGATATTGATATAGTTAGCCTGCACGAGCAAGGTGCCCTTGTTGACCATTCGGTAGTTGATCTCTGTACCGAGATCACGGATCCGGGATTGTTCCCCGCCTTCCTTATTTTTGTTGTCACGGTATCTGAAGCGGAGGCTGATCCGCAGGGCAGGGCCAGGCTGGTATGAAATTTCAGGGAGAATTTCTGCATAATCAATGTCGTAATCCCTGGAAGAGAAAAAATCCGAAACGCTGGCTTTACGCCCCTGTTCTCCCCCCAACTGCAAGGTAAATGCTGAAATAAAGTTCCAGCGAAGGTTGATCCCTCCCTGAAAAAAGGTCCTTGTTTCGAATCCATTCACAAGATAAGCCTTGTTTCGATTGCGCAGCACGTTTATGTCCATGCCGTATTTAGGATTGGTCTTATTGAAATAAATGGTATTTCTGAATGAGGAGTTCAGGGAAATCAGGGATGTATCCAGGATTTTGCTTTCGCGGATAAACGGGTTGTAAGCGATGTTCAGGTCGTCGGTGGAGGTCTTATGCTCAATCCTGAACATGGTTTGGTTCTGCAAGCGGGAAAGGAACTTCAGGAATCCTGTCTTGTTGTTCCATACCGCTGCCGGCATGATATTAAGTGCTTCGCGGAACTGATTTGTAAAGATTTTGACATATTCATTGCTGGGAGAAAACACCCTGATGTAATTGGCCTGGTCTTTAAATGCGGCCACTTCGAATTCATTCAGCTGTTCAACGCCGTCACCATTGTAGTCGATCCACATATATATACCTTCACCGCTCGGAACTTTCAGATAGGAGAAGCTTTGTTTCTGTTCCAGTCCTGAACCAACCTCATAATAGGTGTTGAAGGTAATGGCTCCTTTAAATAGCTTGAGAAAATACTCCAGTCTCCCAACGAGGACCTGTTCAGGTTCAGCAGCTGTTAATGCAGAATCCATGATCTCCAGATTCCTGTACGTAAGCGTGATGCTAAGGCGGTTGGAGGGGTTCTTTTTCAAGACGGTGCTTGCGCCGACTTCCCTGGCAAAGGTAGCGGCTGACAGGCCATTGTTGATTGGCTTTTTGTCGAGTCTTTGCTTATAAAATACAGTATACTGATTTGCAGCAGAGTCGTTGTTATTGATATATGCTTCCCAGGCATTGAAACTGAAGCTTGCTGCCGTGAGCGAGTCGCTGTGTGCATCCCTGAAGGTATTGTATTCCGACTCCTGACGCAGCCCGATGGTGATCCACCCCATTCTTTTTGAAAGATCGGCCTTATTTCTCAAAAAATGGGTGTTATAAACCTCCTGTTTAGTGTTCAGGAGGCTACCGTCGAATTTAAAGAAAAACCCGTATGCGTTTATATCAGACAGGACGGAATGCATATTTCCACGGTAGACCGGACCATTATCAAGCAAATTGAAACGATAGGATATTACACCATGCCTGTTATTCTCAATTCCGATTTCCACTTCTCCCTGGTGTTGGTCTTCCACCTGCTTCAGGTGGTCGATATTCCAGTCGCGGTTAAATTCTACTTTCCTGTAAGGCTCAATGGGGGCAAAGTTTTTCTTGACCCATTCATACCTGGCAGCGCTCAGTAGATTCCATGGATTTTCTTCTTTCTTGCTGATCCTGCTTTTATTTTTGAAAGCCAGCAGCATCGCAAAACTTGTATTATCTTTCCTGTCCTTTGATGAGAAGGTGTTAATATCGTAATTGCTTACACTGAATTCAGAGGTAAACAGTGACTTTTCGTTGAATGCATAATCCACCCCCAGTGTTAGCATTTGTGATTTTTTTGGGGTCACCAGCAAGACAAGGGGTTCATAGTTGCCCTGTGGAACCTCGCCTTGCGGGGCAACCCAAGCAAATACCCTGCCATTGGCATCGCTGCTCACCAGCTTATAGTTTCCCTTGTTTTCGCCTACAAGGCTGAATCCTAGTTTGTAAACGGCAGAGTCGGGTTGGGTAGAGTGAATAAAAACAGAATCATAAAGGATATTGTTAACCAGGGTATCAACCATTTTATACCGTACTTCCTCCCCCGAGAAACCCACACTGTCGATATTAGGCCACAGGGCATCCTGCAGACTGTCGCCAATATTGCTCATAAACTCTTTTTGATCCCTGGTGAGGTCTTGCTGCAAGGGCTGGTTTTTGAGGTCCTGTTCTGAGAAAGCGTTTATCCTTACATTTAGTTTTTCATTTGTAATACCACTTGAAATAAAGAACATAGAGCGGGCATAATCCCTTTCTGCGTATTCAAATTCCACTATTATCCTTTTTTCCTTCGTGATAAGCACATGAGGAGTGAAGGTGATTTCCCCGGTGTTGTAGTTTATAATATAGTCATGGTCCTGCCCTCTCATCATAATCATTCCGTCAATAAATACTTTTTCTGAGGCAGCCAGTACTATGATATAGGTTTCACCGTCATTGCCGGTCAGTTTATACGGTCCCTGGTTCCCTTCCTCGCCCTGGATCTGGTTACGGGCAAATTTACCCTTGGCAACAGCACCTGCAAGGTGTACATCCATGGTCCATGGCCGGGCACCGTTTTTTTCTTTTCCAACGCCAAAACTTGTCATGAAATCCCCACCCTGTGCTTTTTTATAGAGGTTCATAAAATAGCTTGCCGGCCGGGTAAATTCAAAATCACCGGCGATCAAACGGGATTTCCTATACTTGAGCTGGATAAAAACTTTGTCGAACTCCTGTATTTGTTGCGTGTTCCCCTCTGGTTGTATGGGGATGTTGTTGTCGGTAATGGCGGCAAGGATCTCAATTTCCTTGCTGAGCTTGCCTGACAGCTGCAGATTGAAACTGGAATTCACCACCACATCCTGGCTGTTGCCAAAGGATACACCCCGCGAGATGCTCCCGCTTTTGTTTAATCCGTCAGTGCGGAAAATATTAGTACCCTGCTTTTGTTGGGAGTAAACAAAAGGGTTTACAATTCCCTGGTCGTCAGGTTCCAATATGGAGATGTCTTTATGTTTGTATTCCTGTCTGAAGCTAAATGGAAACACCCGGTAAGAAATATTATACATGGCACTGTCATCACGCAGGGAGGGGGATGGGAGGAGAATGGAACTGATCGGGTCTATTTTATATAAGTTCGTATCCACCAGTTGCCCGTCGGGATATTGCAGGAGGAAAGATCCCGGTACCAGACTGAGGCTATCAAGCATTATGGTATCCCGGTCAAGTCTGGCCGGCTTCATACGCAGGTTGCTCAGGTTTTGTGCAGAAGCAGAAAAACTCAGTAAAAGGATTACGAGGCAGATATATATATGGGTTATCTTCAAGTTAGTTTACATCTGTGCTATTGAATTAATGTAAAAAACACAAGCCTATTGTGTACTATACTTTTCAGGACCTGTTTCGCAATTTATAAATGCTTATAGCCCAGCCATTTATTTAGCAATGTAAAAATAATTTATTTTATATTTTTCCAATTGTATAAAGATATTAACTTTGCCGGCCGAAAATTCGGATTTCATCAACTTAAAAATTTATTGAAATGGCTTTTGTATCTAAAGAAAAATTTTTTTCAGCAAAATGGTTTAAGGCTTACATCCTGATCATTATCGGGGCTTTTATCATGGCCAGTGGATTCGTATTGTTTATCGCCCCGCATAACATTGTCCCGGGGGGTGTTTATGGTATTTCTATTGTGATCCATCACTTTACGGGACTTCCCATCGGTATGATGGCTTTGGTATTTGATATTCCCCTGACCATTATCGGCATCAGGATTTTGGGGCCCCGCTTCGGAGTGAAGACCGTTGTGGGCTTCATAATGACAGCAGTGTTTGTTGATTCACTTACTTATTTCTGGGGGGTGAAGGCGCTTGTGCCTGATGATGTTTTGCTGTCATCGATATTTGGCGGTGTTTTTATTGGACTTGGCCTTGGCTTGATATTCAAGTCGAAGGCGACCTCAGGGGGATCTGATATCGTGGCCATGATCATCGCAAAATTCACGAAGATGCCCCTCGGACAGCTGATGATCTATGTTGATTCGGCCATCGTGATAGTAGGTTTGTTTGCTTTTCAGGATTGGAAAATACCATTATATTCACTTATTGTGATATACATTACCGGCAGGGTTGTTGACCTGGTACTGCAAGGTATTTCTTATGATAAAACTCTTTTTATCATATCTGATAAGCATGCTGAGATTCGAGAAAAGATTATCAACGACCTGAACAGGGGAGGCACCTTTCTTAAAGGGGAGGGGATGTATAAAGGCGAAGAAAAAACCATTATCTACACCATCTTAAACCGCAGGGAGTTGGCTATACTGCAGGATTTTATCCATAAGACTGACCCTGACGCATTCCTGACAGTGATCAATGCAAATGAAATCCTGGGAAAAGGCTTTAAATCGCTGAAAGATAAAGTTTCCGAATAGAGGACTTAATCCTCCTTCGCGTTCCGCTT
>JAGLYE010000107.1 GCA_023132505.1 Bacteroidales bacterium
CCGGCATTTAATTATCTCGAATCCTATATTATCAGTTGTTAAAGTCTTTAAGGCTGGCCATAAGCTTTTTACGGGTGAAAAAGATCCTGCTTTTAACGGTTCCTATAGAAATTTCAAGTTCCTCTGCAATCTCTTTATACTTAAAGCCATGGGTGTGCATTTCAAAAGGGATACGGTGGTCATCGGAAAGGTTTCCGATCTCCCGTAATATCTCCTTTTCAGAAATATCTGATTCCGGAGAGATAGAAGTGTAAGTGCTGGAACTGTTAATATGATAAAGATTATCGCTTGTATCAATAATTGTCTTTACACGTACATTACGACGGTAATTATTAATAAAAATGTTTTTCATAATGGTGAACAACCAGGCCTTCAGATTGGTAGAATCAGCAAATTTATCCTTGAATGTTAATGCTTTTAAAAAGGTTTCCTGTAATAAGTCCTGGGCATCGTCATTGTTATTGGTAAGCTTCTTCGCAAAGTACTCCAGATGCTTCTGCAGGCCGGTGAGCTTATAATTGAATTCTATCGTTGTCATGGTTTTTATCCTTGTTTAATTACTCGAATGCAAAGTTAAACAATTAATATGGTCTAAGTCAAGTTTTTTAGCATTTAATTTAGAATAAAACCAAATAAGAATTATAATAAGCTGTATAATAGGCAAATAAAATACAGGTAAAAGTGTACCTAAATAGAAATTAATTAAGAATTAAATAAGCCGGAGAGGGTGGAAGCCAAAGTTTTTAATGCTTTCTCAGTACCTTATCCCTGAAATCAAGAGCGGTGGGGCACTTTATGGATATTGGATGGCAGTCCGGTATAATGACCGAACCTTAATTTTATTTGTAAATTCGCAAGCTGGGAGGATTTCATGGAAGCCATTCAAAATATAGTTATTATAGGTGCCGGCAATGTTGGCCGCCATCTTGCCCTTAGCATGCGTGACTCAGGCTTAACGATCAGCCAGGTTGCAGGCAGACGGGAGCCCAGCGTTATTGCGCTTGCCGATGAAATGAATACTTCACATTCACTTTCCTTTGAAGATATCCTGAAGGGCCAGGATCTCTATATACTTGCCCTGCCGGATCAAGCCATGGAAGAGATCCTTCCCAAACTTCCGCTACGCGATGAATTGCTTGTGCATACGTCCGGATCAGTACCAATGAGCATGCTTGCCCCATACTCCGACAATGTGGGCGTATTTTACCCATTGCAGACTTTTACCGGACAAAGGAAAATTGGATTAAAGGAAGTCCCGATATTGATTGAGGCTAACCGCATCGACAATGAAAGCAGATTGATCGGCCTCGGACAAAAGTTGAGTAAGAAAGTGATTGGGGTAAATTCCAGGCAGCGTCAGGCTTTGCATATTGCTGCCGTATTTGCCTGTAATTTCAGTAATCATATGTATGATATAGCACGTCAGATACTGGATGAGAATCAGCTTGACTTTGAACTCCTGGCCCCCCTGATCAATGAGACGGCTGCAAAAGCGATATCGCTTGGCCCTGAAAAGTCCCGCACCGGTCCTGCACACAGGAAAGATATGCAGATCATTGAAAAGCACCTTGACCTTCTGAAAGATAATAAGGCTGCCAGGGAACTGTATCAAAAGATTTCTGAAAGTATCATTGATCAGACAAAATAAGCAGATGACAAATTATAAAGAACTCCTGAAAAACATCAGCACTTTTATTTTTGATTACGACGGCGTGTTAACCGAGGGTATTATCATGCTCACCGAGAAAGGGGAACCTATACGTACAGCCAATGTCAGGGATGGCTATGCTTTGCAGCTGGCAGTGAAAAAAGGCTACCGGATTGCTGTGATCTCCGGCGGCAAATCGCCATCTATGTATAACCGGCTCGCTTCCCTTGGGATAAAAGATGTTTTCCTCGGCGTGGAACATAAGATCGATGTTTTTGAAAAATATCTGGAGGAGAACAATATAGATCGTAATGAAGTAATTTATATGGGCGATGATATTCCTGATTATCACGTGATGCAGCGTGCTGCCGTTGCAGCCTGCCCGGCTGATGCAGCCGAAGAGATCAGGTCCATATCAAAGTATATTTCTCATTATGAGGGGGGGAAAGGATGTGTGAGGGATATCATCGAACAAGTACTCAAACTACAACAAAACTGGATGGATGAAGATGCCTTTAAATGGTAAATCAAATAGCTTAAGAAACTGGATGGGCCTCCTGCGTATTCCTAACCTGGCCATCATCATCCTTACCCAATACCTCCTGGGATACTGCATTATCAGGCCCGTGATGCTGATGCAAAACGTAGATCCCCCCCTTGGCCACCTTAACTTCTTAATTCTCGTACTTATTACCGTTATGATCGCTGCCGGTGGTTACATAATCAACGATCATTTCGATGTGAATACCGACAGGAAAAACAAGCCGGGCAAAAACATGCTTGAAGGTAAGATCTCTGTGAGGCTTGCATTAAGGCTTTACTATATCATTAACGGTATGGCCATCGTGGCAGGATTCTACCTGGCCTATATGGCCGGTTCCTTTCAACTGGGATTGGTCTTTCCGGCTATTATTGGCCTTCTGTGGTTCTATTCATCCCGTTACCAAAGGATGCCCTTCTGGGGAAACCTTATCGTCGCCATGCTTTCTTCTATGGTAGTGCTTATAATATGGCTTTTCGAGTTTTTTATGCTGCTCAAAAACAGTGGTGACTTTGTCAATGTGATCAACCAGTTGGGAGCCATAAATAAGTATGTATGGGCATATGCACTTTTTGCATTCCTGGTTTCCCTGTTCAGGGAAATGTTAAAGGATATCCAGGATATGAAGGGCGATATGACAACAGGCTACAGAACCCTACCCATTATCTGGGGGACTCAGCTTGCCAGGAGCATCATAGCTACAGTGATCATACTGACTATTGCCTTGCTGGGTTTTGCGCAATGGTTCCTTTACCATAAAGGGCAAATACTTCCTTTCTGGTACCTGATGCTGGCCGTGCAGACAATCCTTGTCTACCTTCTCTACCAGGTGATCGTTACAAAAGAGAATCAATCATACGGTTTCCTGGGCACAACGGCAAAGATCATCATGCTGGCAGGCATACTGTCGATGGAACTGATTTATATTAGCTTTTGAAGATGGTACTGAAGAACCTCGAAAAATATGATATTATACTGGCCTCTGCATCCCCGCGAAGGCATGAACTCATGCAACAGCTGGGTATTGACTTTAAAGTTGAAGTAAGGCCGGTAAAGGAAGACTACCCTCCCACAATGAAAGGGACTGACATTGCCATACACCTGAGTGCCAGTAAGGCCAATGCTTTCGAAAGGGCTTTCTTCACTGAAAAAACAATGATCATCACTGCCGATACGATAGTCTGCCTTGAAGGTACAGTGCTGGGAAAACCTGCCGGCAGGGAGGATGCGATCAATACATTGCAGCAATTGTCGGGCAAAAAGCACCAGGTCATTACAGGTGTGAATATCCGAACCTTCAATAAAGAGGTGAACTTTAGTGTTAGCACGGATGTTTATTTTAAAAGCTTGCAGGTAGATGAGATATTGTATTACGTTGATCGATATAAACCATATGACAAAGCTGGGGCGTATGGCATACAGGAATGGATCGGTTATATCGGGATTGAAAAGATAGACGGGTCATTTTACAATGTGATGGGCCTACCTGTGCTGAAGTTGTATGAAGAATTGCGTAAGTTTTAGTAATTTTATACAGGGATCATTAAATGAAAAAGCCACATATACTTATTACCAATGACGATGGATATCATGCTCCGGGCATCCTGAAGCTGACCGCGATTATGCAGGAATTTGGAGATGTCACTGTTGTGGCTCCTGAAGATGCGATGTCGGGGACAGGGCATGCCATTACTGTCAGGCATCCGCTGAGGCTTCAGAAATTGTCTCAGCAGAATGGCCTGGAGATTTGGTCCTGCAAAGGAACACCTGTCGATTGTGTAAAGCTGGGTGAACAGATTGTACTCCGCCAAAAGCCCGACCTGCTTGTTTCAGGGATCAACCACGGCTCAAATGCTTCTGTCAATATTGTTTATTCAGGCACCATGGCGGCTGTCCTTGAGAGTACCATAAACGGGATCCCTTCCATAGGGTTTTCAATTTGTGACTATAGCCATCAGGCTGATTTCAGCTATGTAGATAAATACATCAAACAGATCGTACAAGAGGTGCTTGAAAAAGGACTGCCCGACCATACATGCCTTAATGTTAATATACCGGCCGTGAATGATGCTGAGATCAAGGGCATAAAAGTGTGCAATCAGGCCAATGCCCGGTGGGTTGAAGAGTATGACGAAAGAAAAGATCCTGCCAATAAGGATTACTATTGGCTTACAGGCAGGTTTGAGCTGCTCGACGACAGGATTGGAACAGATGTATGGGCGCTGCGGCAGAACTATGTATCGGTTGTTCCCGTGCATTATGACTTAACTGCCCATCATGCTATGGAACATATTAAAAAGTTTGATCTGGATGTTTAACAGGAATTCATTAGGGTTTGGTGTGTTGATCGGCATCCTGATGCCGGTGCTGGTTTATGGACTGCTGTATGGGGGCCTGATGTTGTATAAGCAGCTTTCGGGAACTATCCCGAACTTCGATGAAACACTACTCCAACTGGCCAGCCCTGTGATCAACCTCTTTATTATTCGTTATTATTTTGTGACTAAAAAATATGATGATACCGGGAGGGGCTTGCTGTTGGTGACGTTTATTTATGTGATCGCATACTTTGTTATTAACTAATAAGTGTTGAGGGTTGAGTGTTCCACCTTCGCTAAAGCTACAGTGGACAAAGTGGGTGTGAGTTAGTTTGGAATTTAAAACATGAAATACTACATCATAGCGGGAGAAGCCTCAGGCGATATGCATGCATCAAACCTTATGAAGGAGCTGAAGAAGCATGATGCAGCGGCAGACTTTCGCTGTTGGGGGGGAGACCTGATGGAGGCGCAAGGCGGAGTTCTGGTAAAACATTACCGCGATCTTGCCTTTATGGGTTTTTTGGAGGTATTGCTTAACATCAAAACCATCCTGCGGAACATGAAATTCTGCAAAGAGGATATTATGGCCAATAAACCTGATGTGCTCATTCTGGTTGACTATCCCGGATTTAACCTCAGGATCGCGAAATTTGCGGCTGAACAAGGGATCAGGGTGTTCTATTACATTTCCCCACAGCTTTGGGCCTGGAAAAGATCGAGGGTGCATAAGATCAAGAAGTATGTGGAACGGATGTTTGTGATCCTGCCCTTTGAAAAAGATTTTTACAGCAAATATGAGTATGAGGTTGACTTCGTCGGCCATCCTTTGCTGGATGCAATTGAAGTTGATGAAACAGATATGGCAGACTTCCGGACAGCAGCCGGTCTGGATGAGAGGCCTGTCATCGCTGTGCTCCCGGGCAGCAGAAAACAGGAGATCAGGAAGATGTTGCCTGTTATGATGGAGATGGCAGCTAAGTTCCCGAAGCATCAATTTGTAATTGCAGCAGCCCCTTCAGCACCGGATCATATTTATCTGGATATGATGAGAGACACACCTGTGAAACTTGTCAAGGGCCGGATGCATGCCTTATTAGGTATCTCCTCCGCTGCTATGGTCACCTCCGGTACAGCAACCCTGGAAGCAGCATTGTTCAGGGTGCCTGAGGTGGTATGCTATAAAGGTGGCTGGCTTTCATACTATATTGCCCGACGGCTGGTTAAGGACATCAATTACATCTCGCTGGTCAATCTCATCATGGACCGTGAGGTTGTGAAAGAACTCATCCAGGGCGACTTTAATGCCAAAAACCTGAAAAAGGAACTCACCCGCCTGATCGTTGATGACACATACCGCTCAAAAATGCTTTCAGGCCTTGATGAATTGCAAAATAAACTTGGAGGCACGGGAGCCTCGGAGACGGCTGCACGCTTAATGTACCGGAGGCTGTTGAATAAAGAACAG
>JAGLYE010000108.1 GCA_023132505.1 Bacteroidales bacterium
TATCTGCTGCAATTGCACTGAATAAGAAAGTTCGGAGTTTGGAGTTCGGAGTTGGAAGTTTGTTTTGGACTTTGGACTTTACACTGTCATCACATCCTTTTCTTTGGCCTCCAGAAGCTCATCTACTTTCTTGATAAACTCATCGGTAAGTTCCTGGATATTATCCTGGGCCTTTTTGGATTCGTCCTCGGGGAGCCCATCTTTCTCAAGGCTTTTTGCAAGGTCATTGGCCGACCTCCTGATATTCCGGATGCTGATCCTGGTGTTCTCGGCTTCACCCTTGGCCTTTTTCACCAGTTCGATGCGTCTTTCCTCTGTGAGTTGAGGAATGGAGATTCTCAGCACTTCCCCTTCATTTTTTGGGTTAAATCCCAGATTGGCGTTGAGAATAGCTTTTTCGATCTCGCCAAGAATGCTTTTGTCCCATGGTTGAACGACGATTTGCCGGGGATCCGGTGTGTTGATATTTGCAGTTTGCTCAATGGGTGTCATTGTGCCGTAATAATCAATCTTGATCCCTTCAAGCATTTGCGGATTGGCTTTGCCTGCACGGATCTTTTGAAATTCCCTGTCCAGATGTGATAATGAGTTTTCCATGCCTTCTCTGGCTTCATCAAGGCACATTTGGGCTTCTTCGTTCATGCTGTGGCGGTTTATGGTTATATGACAAATATAAGGTTTTCTTAACTAATTAGAGTGCCGATATTATTCCCATCAAGGACTTTTTTCAGGTTACCCTTTTCATTCATATTGAAAACATAGATTGGCATATTGTTTTCCAGGCACAGGGTAAAGGCTGTCTGGTCCATGATTCGCAGGCCTTTCTCCAGTGCTTCGTCATAGCTAAGGTTCTCATATTTTTTCGCGTCAGGGTCTTTTTCGGGATCCGAAGTGTATACACCATCCACCCGTGTTCCTTTCAGGATAATATTGGCCTTGATCTCAAGCGCCCTGAGGGCAGATGCAGAGTCAGTGGTAAAATAAGGGTTTCCAGTTCCTCCGCTGATCAGTATGACCTTGCCGGTTTCCAGTTCGCTGATGGCTGATTCAGCGCTCATTTGACGGGCAAACGGACGGATAAGCATTCCGGAGAATAATGCTGTCTTAGCTCCTTGTTTTTCCAACTCTGCCTGTAAGGCCAGGCTGTTGATTACTGTGGCCAGCATGCCCATATAATCACCTTGTACCCTGTCCATTCCTTCAGCGGCACCCTCTAGTCCGCGGAAGATATTGCCTCCACCAACCACGATGGCGATCTGAGTGCCTGCTTTTGATGCTTCAACGATTTCTGAAGCATATTGGGTAAGCCTGCCGGGGTCAATACCATGTTCTTTATCGCCCATGAGGGCCTCACCGCTGAGTTTTAAGAGAATTCTTTTAAGCTGCATATGCAATTATTTTACGATCATCATCGATTTTACATCAATATAATGATCGGTTTGTATCCTGTAAAAATATTGCCCCTGCTGAAGATCACTGGCATTCCATCCTATGTTATGTGAGCCCGCGCCGTACTGCCGGTCAGTTACCGTAATAAGTTCCCTGCCCATCATATCAATAATGCTGATCCTGACATTGGAAGCAGCAGGAAGGTCGAATGCAAATGTGGTTTCATCCCTGAATGGGTTTGGATAGTTCTGATACAGGGTAACATCTCGCTGCTCAAGCTTTGCAATATAGACCGGGTCGCCTGAATAAAACAGATTAAGGCACCAGTTATTAAGGGTTCCCTGATCATTCATCGCATAGTCGTAAATACGCAATATCCAGTCGCCTGTCATTGACAGGTCATCATAAGTTGAAAGGGGTTCATCAGGCCTATAGTTGCCTGTAAAAGGAGCACTGCCTTCTGAAATAGGTATCTCCGCTTCATCATCAAAAATTGTTCCGATGAAATTTTGACCGGCACCACCATTTCCGACGCAAAGTTTGATTTCAGTGCCGCCCGGGCTAATGAGGTAGATCATTAAATCCCCATCATATGTGTGGGTTGCATCAAACTCAACATTCAGGTCGAGAAGGATGCCTTCATGAGCAATATGGATGGTGTCGTAAAGATTTTGCAGGTCAACAATAGGTTTGGGAACTGTATTGCTGCATGCCAACATGGAATAGATGTCAGCAATAATATAGGTGAGGAAACTTTCAGGCTGGATTGTACCTGGAGGGTTGATGCCTTTTCCCCCGCCGGGCAGAGTAGCCACCATTGTGGCATCTTCATTTTGGGCTGCAAGGTAATAATCAACCTTGCTTCCCATGACCTGTCCGGGAATCATAAAGAAAAACGTATCCTGGACCGTGGTATATGGCTGCAATTCAAGGAAGCTTCCCTCGTCGACACTGTAATACAATCTGGGTGAGTTCTCACCTGTAGCAACTGCGTGGTTAGAATTAACAACAAGCCATGCTTCGCGGTCAGCGGTAAAGTTACCTGATATCAAGGGCTCATGTATGAGTTCCATCTTCATGTCCATGCTGAGTGCAGCCATCGTGGCAACTGCTGATTGCACCATTTGATTGAAATAGGGAATGTTACAATTGTCAAACAGGTCGTTTACCGTATGATAGTATGGATTAAAATCGTTCCAGTCTTCGATAGCCAGGATAGCCTGGTATCCATTGTTCCAGAAAGGCGAATGGTCACTGGCACTTGTTGAGATAAAATTATAGGTGAGATCAAAACCATAGGCTGCAAGAACACTGGTGTATTCATTGGTAAATTGCGTTGACAGAGAGTTGGTCGATATCGACATCTCGTAATCATCATCAGAGTTGTAGGCTATCATATCGAGGTTGAGTACGCCAAGGATGTCATCCCCGTTGCTTGCTGCCTCGTCAGCATATGCATGGCTTCCAATAAGCCCTTGTTCTTCTTCGTCAAATGCAATAAGTTTAACGGTATATTTCAAATCAAAATCTTTTAATAGCCTGGCAGTCTCAAGTACCCCAACTACTCCGGATGCATTGTCATCTGCTCCCGGTGCCAGATCACCTGGTGGCATGTCATCATAGTGGGCACAAATAATATATTGTTGATCAGGGTATTCACTTCCGGTGATGGTCGCTACTACATTTTCACCATTGCTGTTGAAGTAATGATATTCAACGGGCAGGCCAAGGTCCTCGAACTGTTTATATATCCATTGTGCAGCAAGTGGGTTGAAACTTGAGTTAGAATGCCGTGATACCAATGTATATTGCACTCCTCCGATCCATACAGGAACCTCTCCCGAGAGCTTTTCCAATAAATCAGAGACCGAAACTTCGGTTACTTCATTTTTCAAAGAATCGACAAGTGGGCTATAGGCGATCTGCGCCGATAGCAAAGTGCTGAACAATACAGCTATGAGCAGAGCAAATAGTTTTTTCATTAATGGGCCGGTTTCAGTTTGAGAACAAAGATAGGGTTTTATGGTATTAGGTGCAAGGTGCAGGGTACAGGGTACAGGGTTACTAAATGATCCGGCACTCCCCTCGTTTGATGTCGTTCTCGATCATCTTGAATTTTTTCTCCATGACCCTGCCATCGTTGTATTGCACTTTCACCTTATCGTTACGACCATATTTCTTTTCGGTACGTGTAAGCGGGGCTGTTTTTCTTGGGCCCTGAGTGTCGGAATGCGCCTGCGACAACAAGTCTGTCCGTTCCTCTTTCAAACGGCTGTGGTCGATGCCCCTGGGGGCCTGTGCTTCTCTTACAGCATCCGGCTCCTGAACAGGGAGATTCCCTTTTACCAGAAATGAAACAACTTCGCTGTTGATCTTCTGGATCATATTTTTAAAGAGGTTGAAAGACTCGAACTTATATATCAGCAGCGGGTCTTTTTGTTCGTAGGTAGCCGACTGAACAGATTGTTTAAGGTCATCCAGTTCGCGCAGGTGCTCTTTCCACGAATCGTCGATCATGGCAAGTGTGATCCCTTTTTCGATCGAAAGTACTACATCCTTACCTTCACTCTCATATGCTTTCTTAAGGTTGGCGATCACCTGCATGGTCTTAATGCCATCGGTTACAGGTATCAGGATATTTTCGTACTGTGTATTGTTCTCATAAACGTTCTTAATTACCGGATAAGCATTTTTTGCTATGATGGCCGATTTATCCTTGTAACTCTTTATCACCACGTCGAAGATCTTGTCGGCTATTACCGTGGAGTTGTCGTCCATGAATTCCTTTTCACTCACCGGGGTTTCAATACCCAGCGAGGTGATCAGGGTCATCTTAAATTCCTCAAAGTCGCCATGGTCCTGGGCATCGATGGTGATCTGTTCACCTACATCATACATCATGTTCATGAGGTCAACGGCCAGCCTTTCGCCATGCAGGGCATGCCGGCGTTTTTTATAGATCACCTCACGCTGTGCATTCATCACATCATCATATTCCAGCAACCTTTTCCTGATTCCAAAGTTGTTTTCCTCAACTTTTCTCTGAGCCCTTTCAATGGACTTGGTGATCATCGAGTGCTGGATTACCTCTCCTTCCTTTAATCCGAGCCTGTCCATAATTTTTGCGATCCTTGCGGATCCAAACATACGCATCAGGTCGTCTTCAAGGGCAACGAAAAATTGCGAGCTGCCCGGGTCTCCCTGTCGGCCGGCACGACCCCTCAACTGGCGGTCAACCCGCCTTGAATCATGTCGTTCAGTACCAATAATTGCAAGCCCGCCTGCCTCCTTAACACCGGATCCCAGCTTGATGTCCGTACCACGACCGGCCATATTGGTTGCAATGGTCACCGAACCGGCTTTTCCGGCTTCTGCAACGACATCGGCTTCCTTTTTATGAAGCTTGGCATTCAATACATTATGTTTGATGTTCTTCCTTCCAAGCATCCTGGAAAGAAGTTCAGAGGTTTCAACGGAAGTAGTTCCAACGAGTGACGGACGTCCTGCTTTCACAAGTGCTTCCACATCATCGATCACTGCATTATATTTCTCCCTTTTTGTTTTAAATATCAAATCCTGCCTGTCATCTCTGACGATCGGGCGGTTGGTCGGGATCACTACACAATCCAGCTTGTAAATATCCCAGAATTCACCGGCTTCTGTTTCCGCAGTACCCGTCATACCGGCCAGCTTTTTATACATCCTGAAATAATTTTGCAGGGTGATGGTAGCATAGGTCTGCGTCGATGCTTCCACCTTTACACTCTCCTTGGCCTCAATGGCCTGGTGGAGCCCATCGGAATAACGCCGCCCTTCCATGATACGCCCGGTCTGCTCATCCACGATCTTGATCTTGTTTTCCATGATCACGTATTCAACATCCTTCTCGAAAAGTGCATAGGCTTTCAGCAACTGATTCACAGAATGAACCCTTTCTGATTTCATGGAATACTCCCTGATCATATCACTTTTCTTTTCGAGCATTGCTGCTTCCGAAAGATTAGATTTCTCCATTTCAGCTATCTCGCTGCCAATATCCGGCAAAAGGTAGAAGTGCGGATCTCCCGTTTCCGCAGTCAGGAGGTCAGCGCCTTTTTCGCGCAGGTCGATGGAATTATTCTTCTCTTCGATCACAAAATATAGCTCATCATCTATGATGTGCATACGTTTGCCCTGTTCTGCAAGAAATTGATTTTCTGTTTTCTGCATCGTGGCCTTCATGCCCGGTTCACTCAGGAACTTGATGATGGCGCTGTTCTTTGGAAGCCCGCGGTATGCCCTTAGAAGAAGTTCTGCGCCTTTTTTCTGATTTTCATCATTGTTATCGTCTGACAGCAATTTCTTTGATTCCGCCAGGATCTTGGTAACATAGTTTCTTTGTGCGCTGTAAAGTTTTTGTATCAGGGGTCTCAGTTCATAGAATTCATGTTTTTCTCCCTGTGGTGTCGGACCGGAAATAATGAGAGGTGTTCGGGCATCATCAACGAGCACAGAATCAACCTCATCTACGATGGTATAGTTATGTGGCCTTTGAACCAGTTCATCAGGGTTTCCCGTCATATTGTCACGCAGGTAATCGAA
>JAGLYE010000109.1 GCA_023132505.1 Bacteroidales bacterium
ATGAGGAGCCCGGCTGCGATTATAATAATGGTTACCAGAATAAGTTGCATACCGAGTGATACCAGGTGCATTTTTAGCCATGAACGGGTTTCCATCTCATGGGCAGAGCGGTTAAATGCTTTCATGGTGCCGATCATCCCGCTGTTCGAGAAGTAAAAGGCCATAAAGAAACTGAATGACAGCCAGCCCCCGTTGTGTTTGCTCACGATCTCGGTAATGGTAACTTCCAGGAAAGCGAATACCTGTTCCGGAAATATATTTGACAGGGCATTCAGCAGGGTTTCCTGCAATCCGGAGACAGGGATGTAAGGGATAAGGGTAAAGAAAAACAATATGCCGGGGAAAATGGCCAGTGTGAAGGTGAATGAAAGAGAGTTTGCCCTCGAAAGCAATGAACTTTTCCTGATCCCCCTGAAGAAGAACTGCACAACATCATAGATGGGCATCTTCTCAAAACCCGGGAGACTTAGCTTACGCATATTAAGCATGAATATTCGGAAGAACCGGGTATTCTTAAACCAGGTGAAAGGGTTTCTCCTATGCTTCTTGATTGATGCCAATATCAGATTGCTTTTAAGCTGAGGTCAAGGCTTCTAACATGGTGAGTCAGGGCACCGACAGAGATGAAATCCACTCCCGTTTCAGCAACCTCCCTGAGCGTTTCTTCTGTGATCCCGCCCGAAGCTTCAGTCTCATATTTACTGTCCACCATCCCGACAGCGGCCTCCATGTCGGCAATGCTGAAATTATCGAACATGATCCTGTCAACACCACGGGTTTCCATTACCTCCCGGAGCTCTTTCAGGTTCCTCACTTCTATCTCGATCTTCAGGTTTTTGCCTTTTTCCTCCAGGTATTTCTTTGTTGCCCGGATGGCATTGCTGATACCGTTTGCAAAGTCAACATGGTTGTCTTTGATCATGATCATGTCGTACAGACCCATGCGATGGTTCATGCCGCCGCCGATCCGTACGGCCTCTTTCTCAAAATACCTGAAATTTGGTGTGGTCTTACGGGTGTCGAGCAGCCTGGTGTGAAGGCCGTCGAGCAGCGACGAAAGGTAGTGGGTATAAGTGGCGATGCCGCTCATGCGCTGCATAAAGTTCAGGGCCAGCCGCTCTGCCGAAAGTAGAGAGACTGATCTCCCCGATACCTTAAATGCAATATCTCCTGCTTTGATCGCAGCCCCATCCTTCATCATCACCTCCATCTCCGTATCAGGGTCAACTGCTTTAAAAACTTTTTGTGCAACCTCAACACCTGCCAGGATGCCTTCCTGCTTAACAAGTAATTGTGCACTGCCCATTTTTCCTTCCGGAATAGTTGAAAGGGAAGTATGGTCTCCATCCCCCAGGTCCTCTTCCAGGGCCTGCTTTATGTATTCATCAACATTCATATTGAAAAATATTTCCAGCTACTCTTTTTCGAACTGCAATTGAACAATAAGATACTTTCCTTCTGTTTCTTTCAGGAGGATATAGGTCTTAAATGATTTATTGCCTGAGACATATGTTCCTATTATGTACTTTGTTGCTTCACGGGATGATCCGATGTGGTTTACGGCATAGGATTTAGGAGGATTCTCCTTAAAAAAACTCTTCATCACCTGAGTGGCGTGTGATTTGCTCATTGTTTGGTCCGTATCGGGCAGGCTGATATCCAATGTGGAATTAAAGTGCGTACTGAGTTCGGTGGCATCACCGGCCTTTAGTGCTTTGTTGACCAGCTCCGATGTTTCCTGTGCCGAAACAGAGGAAGACAAACCTATGATAACCCCTGCCTGGATGACCAATATGTATAATAATAACTTCATAATAACAGATTTGATATTTAATGAGACACAAAGAATGCGCCAAACCTTCTTCAAAGTTAAGTATTATTTTTTTTCACAGCTTTGTTTTAAAGCATAAAGGCCATGAATATCATTATCAGCGGCGTAAGCCGTGGAATCAGAAGGCAGGTGACATTGAAACTTGAAACTTGAAACTCGAACCTTGAATTCCGTAAACAATTTGTCTGTTTACTTGTTTATCTTTTTAATTGATATATTTGCGCGGTTTATATGAGCGCCAGAGAGAATATTACACACCCGGGAATTGTTGACCATGTGACAGATAGCAGCGTCTTTGTCAAGATACTTGCCATGTCGGCCTGTTCATCATGTCATGCCAAAGGTATGTGCAGCATTGCAGATGTCGAAGAAAAGATAGTGGAGATAAGGAAAGACCCTGAAAGGGATTTTTCAGAAGGAGACAATGTTACGGTAAGCATGAATATATCCCAGGGAGGCAAAGCTGTTTTGCTGGGATACATTGTACCTTTTTTCCTTTTGATCGGGGTGCTGATCGGGGTGTTATTCCTCTCAGGAGATGAGGGTATAGCAGGACTTTCTGCCATATTGATTCTCATTCCTTACTATTGGCTGCTCTATGTGTACAGGAACAAACTAAAGAAAACATTCTGTTTCACGATCGATTAATACAGTAATCTATTACCTCCGGATCAACAACGGACAGGATGTAAGCATTGAAAAGCTTGTTGTTCAGGAATAAAAAATACATACTATCTTTGGGCTGTTGTTTGATTTTTATTCAGCACCCCTGATTTATCTAAACCTGATGTTAATATGAAGAAAGTACTGCTTCCACTACTGATTGTTACTATTTCAATAAGCCTGGTCTATGCGCAGCCAAAAAGTTTTTCTCCCAGCCAGGTTAAAATGGCTACCCATTTTCGAAAAACACCGCCACTTCGTGAAATGACCATTATCCTTCCCGGGGAAAGGGACAGGAGCTGGAAAGACGGCATCATCCGCAATGAAGTTATGGACGATGTATTTGCAACTGATAATTCACTGCCCAATGGCCCCGATCCTGTCGCACAAAGATTTGACGGACAAACAGCACACCGTGGCCCTAATGTGAACTTCGATGGTGTTGGAAATGTGAACGGGGTACTTCCACCGGATACTGAAGGTGATGTTGGCCCCAACCACTACTTTCAGATGATCAACCTTTCATTCTCAATATATGATAAGAGTGGAACGCAGCTTTACGGGCCTGTTGACAACAGCACCTTATGGAACGGATTTATCGGCCCCTGGACCGGAACCAATGATGGCGATCCAATTTTGTTATACGATAGCGAGGCTGATCGCTGGATGGCCAGCCAGTTTGCTATCAATACCAGCAACGGGACCTATTGGGAACTTATCGCTATTTCTGAAAGCGGAGACCCCCTGGGAGCTTATTACCAGTATGCATTCGAATTCCCGGCTTTCAATGATTACCCTCACTTCGGAATCTGGCATGATGGATATTATGCGACCTTCAATATGTTCGGAGCATATTTCAGGGGAGCTGCTGCAGTCTTTGACAGAGATAAGATGCTGGCAGGTGACTCCACTGCGCAAATGATCTTGTTTGATATGCCTGAAGGTACAGATCAGAATAATATGTTGCCCTCAGATTTTGATGGTCCGCCACCACCTGCCGGTACACCGAACTATTTTATTAATTTTAAGGATGATGCATGGGGTTATGCCTACGACAGGCTGGTAGTATGGGAATTTATTACGGACTGGGTCACACCTTCCAATTCCGTCTTTCAGGAAGCCTATATTTTACAAACTGAAGCTTTCGACTCACAGCTTTGTGAGGCGCCACGCTGGCAGTGTATAGATCAACCAGGTGTTTCTACCAGGCTTGAGGCTTTGAACGACAGGCTGATGCACAGACTCCAATACAGGAATTTTGGGTCATATTATTCCATGGTCCTCAACCATACTGTTGATGTAGATGGCAATGGCCTGGCCGGGATCCGCTGGTACGAACTGCGTGATTCACTGAACGGCAATGGCTGGGAAATCTACCAGCAGGGAACCTATTCACCTGATAATTACCACCGTTGGATGGCCAGTATCGCCATGAATGGGAATGGGACCATAGCTCTGGGATTCACCATCTCCGGAGAGGATACCATCTACCCGTCGATCCGTTATACGGGAAGGCATAAAGATGCTCCGCCGGGTGAAATGAACTACCAGGAGATCGAACTGGTTTCCGGACTTGGCTCACAGGGTTCTTACCACCGTTGGGGCGACTACTCCATGACCTCAGTTGATCCTGCTGATGACACCACTTTCTGGCATACCAATGAATATTGCATCGGAGGCTGGAGGACCAGGATCGCCTCTTTCGACTTTGGGCCTATTGATGCTCCTACTGCAGATGTAGGACCCGATACCAGCGTATGTGAAAATGAAGTGTTTTATCGCACTGCAATAGTCACTAACGAGAAAAGTGTGCTTTGGGAAACCGACGGCGATGGCATCATTCAGAACAAACGCAGCATCAATCTTGCTTACCTGCGTGGACAGCAGGATATCATCAATGGTTCTGTTGAGCTGTGGCTAACTGCCAACGGTTACGTGCTTGGCCAGGAAGCTGTTGACAGCCTGATCCTGGGTATTGATACCCTTCCAACAGTATTTGCAGGCCCCGATACTGTCATTTGCATCGGACAATCACTGCAACTCGATGGCTTTGCTTCAGCATATGATTCTTTGAGATGGTTTACCGATGGGGATGGTATTTTTGATGATCCGGTGTCGCTGACATCTGTCTATACCCCCGGCGATAATGATACTACCGGCAAGCATATTGAGCTTACCATGGCAGCCTACGGGACATACTGCGACAGCACTTCAGCTTCGCTGGATCTTACACTGGATGTATGTACAGGTATCGGTGAGCCGGGTGATGAATTGTTCATGAATGTATTTCCCAATCCGAGCAGGGACAAGTTCAGGCTAAAGATCAGCGGATTGGAACAGGACTACCTGAACCTGCTGATCACCAACAGTCAGGGACAGACAATATTCCGTTATCATATTGAAAAATTCAGCGGAGAATACAGCAACACCATCGACATGAGCTATTTCAGCCCGGGTATTTACTATCTGCAGGTTCGTAACGACAGCTTTGTTAAGACTGTTAAATTGGTTAAATACTAGAGGAACTCTGATATCCGGTATCCCGCCAATATTCCGTATGTTTTCAAAAATCCTCCGCATTCATATCTAAGATTTTCTTATCTTTATACGGATAAGAAACATAGCCAGCGGCAATGCTCATGTCGGCGGAACATTACGGGAAATCCTATATATAAAGAGATGAAATTATGGCTGAGATAACGTACAAGCCAATCGGGGTTGTTCATTCTCCATTTAAAGAACCTGAAGGAATACCTATACAAGCTGCAGCTGCTAACAATGTTGATGGAACAGTTGAGTTGTTTTCAGAATATGCCGGGGGCTTAAAAGATCTGGAAGGATTTTCTCACATTATTTTGATATATCACTTTCATTTATCCAGGGTAGCGCCCTTAATGGTGAGGCCGTATATGGATAGCGAAATGCACGGAGTCTTTGCAATTCGAGGTCCGGGCAGACCAAATCCAATTGGCATGTCAGTAGTGCGTCTTGTCAGGATTGAAGAGAATATACTATATATCCAAGATGTAGATGTTGTAGATGGAACTCCTCTTTTAGATATAAAACCTTATGTGCCGGAATTTGATGTAAGAAAAGTAGAGAAAATAGGATGGCTTGAAAAAAATGTACATAAACTTTCAAAAACAAAAGCTGATGACAGGTTTATGAAGTGAGCTAAAGTTCAAAGTTGGATTTTGAATGTTGGATTTTGTTTACCACAAAGTCGCACAAAGGACTTCACAAAGGAATATCAAAGTAGATGTCAGCAGCCAGAATAATTCAGAATTCGAAACTCAGCACACAAAAATCAACTCAACACTCAACACCTTGAGACAGATTGATAAATCAGACTTTGATAAAAATAAATTCATATGGAGCTTAATTGAAACATATTATGAAAAGATATACTTTGAAAATTTTTATCAAAGTTCTGATATCTGATTTCTGGTATCCAGTATCCAGTATCCAG
>JAGLYE010000011.1 GCA_023132505.1 Bacteroidales bacterium
TTCATCATCCAGGTCGAAAATATAATCGATCTCCTTTTTTGGGATGACCAGCGTATGGCCTTTGGCCAGCGGACGGATATCAAGAAATGCATAAAACTGTTCATCCTCAACCACCTTATAGCCGGGGATTTCTCCATTAATGATTTTCGTAAAAATGCTTGCCATGCTTCAAAAATTAAAAGGGATGAAAAAAATACTGCCATAATACAGCATCGGGCAGTATCAAAGGTAAACTAATTATTGGCAGGCAGAAACAGTGTTAACGTGAGATTTCAATAATCTCAAAGGTCACTTTCCCGGCCGGCACCTGGATGTCGACGGTATCCCCGACTTTTTTCCCTAGCAGGCCTTTAGCAATAGGTGAGCTTACGGAGATCTTCCCGGATTTCAGGTCAGCCTCATTTTCAGATACAAGGGTGTATGTCATCACCGCTTTGTTTTTCAGATTTTTGATCTTTACTACCGAAAGAATGAGCACCTTTGAAGTATCCATCTTGGATTCATCAATGATGCGTGCATTACGGATTTCCTCCTGCAGTTTAGATATTTGCAGTTCGAGCATGCCCTGAGCATTTTTGGCAGCATCATATTCAGCATTTTCGGATAGATCTCCTTTATCGCGAGCTTCAGCTATTTGCCTGGAGATTTCAGGGCGTTGTACAGATTCCAGATGTTCAAGTTCATCTTTCAGTTTCTGAAAGCCCTCCTCTGTATAATATTTTACTTCAGCCATAGAACTTGTATTCGTTTTTAATAAAGAATGAAAGACCCTTTAGTAAGGGTCTTTCAATATATTAAAATTTAAAAGTTTGAGTTAAAGCGAACGCTTAAAATACCACGCGTGCTCCAATGCTGTGAGTTCCGGAAAACGGATCTGTTGCTCTGTATGAATAGTCAATATCAATAGATGATCCTTTTTCCTTGTTGGTGGGAATAGACACTGTTACCCCGGCGCTTGGTCCGGTAAATACATTGGTCCTGTCTGCTTTCTTGGTGATACCTTCTTCATAAGTATAGCCAAAGCGAAGCATCAGGTATGTTTTTAAGGCATATTCTATCCCGCCGGTAAATTGGTCTTTTCCAAAAGAGTTTGACCTGAAATTAAAGGCAAGGGTGATCCTGTTCCAGTCGCCGATATAAAAATCATAGGATGCTCCGATGTCCAATGCTGTTGGGAGCTCGAAGGATTCGGATGGCATGCTCATCGAGAAAGCATTCTCCTGTTCGGGGAGGAAAGTCGTTCGCAGCAGACCATCGCCGGAAAATCTCATCCGGGGGCCAATATTTTTCAAGGCGATCCCGAACTTAATTTGGTCCATTTCTCCGGTCACATATTGGATACCTGCATCAATGGCAATTCCTTGTGCGCTTACATCTGCAATCGACTCGGAAATTATCTTGATGGTGATACCGCCATATATGCTGTTTGAGAAAGCTTTTGCATAAGCTACTGAAATATTCATCAGGTTTGGCTTGTATGTACCACGGCCTCCATCCGGTGAATCAGGGGTTGTCACTTCAATTTCCCCAAAATTCATTGAAACCACATTAAGTCCAATTACTCCGGCATCACCAATACGTTGGGAAAATCCGAATGCAAACATATTAATGTCGGAACCTTTCAGGTAGGTGGTGTGAGAGAACACCAACTCGCTCTTATTGGTAAAAGCTAAACCTGCAACATTAATGAACATAGCCTCCAACCCGTTAATATTCGCAGTTGAAACATTGCCCCAACCTGAACTTCTGGCCCAGGGATTGATTAACAACTCAGTGGCACCAGCCTGTCCAGAACGGTCTTTATTCCCTGCGTACAAGCTGCTCTCCGGAATGATCAACATGCCGATTATGACGAGTGTAATTAAGTATTTATAAAAACTCTTCATACTTACTATATTTAGTGTTATTAATTTCATTTTCTCAAACATACATTAGAATGTATTCAGATCAGGTGGACGTAAGATACCAAACCATTTAAGCACTCTTTCACCAACATCTGTATTTACATGCACAATATAAATTCCTCCTGCAATCGGAATGCCGGCAAAGTTTTTCAGATCCCAATCAACAAAGGTTTCATCTGAGGACTTGGTTAACTGGCGGACTAGCGTACCATGTATGTTGTAAATTGTAATGGTGGCCTCCTGCGGCAGATTAGTGATCTTGACCCTGTTATCAAGTGCGTTCCTTTCGTAACTATTATAAGCATAGTATGGATTAGGTACAATGTTGATCAGGTCAAGGTCGGTTTCAGCTTTGTATGCGTTATACTGTGTTGTAGCAATACCTTCAGTTTGGAAGATATACGTTGGCCAATTATGATCTGTCGAATCTGTTGTTACATATTCATCAGCCGGTGGGGTTGAAAAATACCTTTGATAAGGTTTCGACATTCTCACACTCAGTGTCCAGTCATTATTCTCCGGCAGCCATTCCCTTCCTTCGATAGAAAGTGGAATACCAACCCACATCGTAGTTGAAAAAATAATTGGTTCGAAAACAGCTGGTGGCGGCGGTGAAGGCTGCAATGTATCATAGATGTGCGGTGCCTTGAAAAGGTATGCACAAGCATCATAGGCCGGGAATTCGTATTTCAGGGTAACACTTGTAGTTGGGTACACTTTTGTTATATGATCCATAATATAAACGTAGTGCATACCACCAAATAAGGGGTTACCGAAGAAATCAGTTTGATTTGCCGTTGGATTGAACAACATATCGCGACCGTTTTCACCAACAAGGAAGGAGTTCTCACCGAAAACGATATTCAGTCTTTCGCCTGTTTCCACATTGATGGCATATCCCGGGAACCAGCCAAAACCGGTTTCTGAGATATAGTTCGGGTCATCGGGATCGTCACTTGGTCCGCTACCAACAGGGGCAGGGTTTCCGTTAATATCAACAGATTGTGATGCCCTGAGGTCGAAGCGGTCAACGCCACCTTCTGAAAGTTTGTCGTCGTCGCACATTTCAAGTACCATGGAACGTGTCCAATTTAATTTGTTAGAAGTGAGCACAATGTCTACACTGGCAATATTACCCATTGGACTCTGGGTCTTTGAAAGACTGTTGAAAGCCGGTCCTACATCACTTTGGTCAGCATGAGCTGCCATTACAAAAGGTGACCAGGTACCAAGAGCGATCTTTTCGAATGCAGCATCCGGGTCGAATGGATTCGGCATGTTCCAGTCATTGAATTTCGAGTTAAGCTGATCCTGGTAAGAACCGGAACGGATCCAGTTGGCAGGGCTTGAGGGCAGGTCATTATCCTGTACCCCGCTGCACCACCTATTTGAACTATCACCGTAGGTGATCCATGAAGTGATCAGACCATTATTCACAGAAGCGCTATCGCCTGAATAACTCGGTTGGTTAATCTGAACAGAAAGGCCAAGGTCGAGGAACAATTGTTCATAATTGTAAGTGATATCCTTATCGGCCGTGTATTCATCACCAGTAATGAGGTTTGTGAGCTTCCACATTGCTGAATCGATCTTAATGGTATCACCAATTTTATAGACCACGTCAGTAAATTCAAGTCTGTATTCTGCATTGATCACATTCAGCGGATCAACAACTTTCACATTGAGAGGGCCGCGTCCGTATTTATATACTGCATCGTATGCGATCGGATAATCAGGCCCACCCATTTTATTCAGCGAATCGGCAGGTGGTTTACTAAGAATCTCGGCAATGGTTTCATCGGTAAGATCTATAATCATGCCTCCATTTCCATTACCTTCAATTCTGGTCACCTGCGGTCCTTCGCCATATTCGGCATTAATAATTGTACCATTAACTATTGTATGAGGAATAGCAGTATATGTTTTAATATTCCTACGTCCGGCGAGGTAAGTTTTCTTCTGGCCAAGCAAGCCATTCAACACAGCGGGTTCCTGGGTATAAGGCATATATTCGTTGTAAGAATAAGCAACAACAGCGTAGTAATATTGTTTAAAGTTTGTGAGCTGGCGATTGGTTGTACCAAAAGCATCTTCAAGGATTTGGAACGAATGTACGATACCATTGTCACCGCCTTCTACTTCTATTACCGGAACGTTACCACCGATAGCCTTATCGAAATAATAGTTGACGAGGCTTGATACACCGTTTTTAACATCAAACTGGGCCACCAGCCTGACCATATCCGCATTATCTTTACTTTCAAGAGTGACGGTGGCATCGGCCAGTTGATAAATCTGGTATCCTTCGAAACGGTATAGTGAGTCAGAACGTTCCTCGGGTTCAGAGCCCGGGAGCGGCTGAGTAATGGTGTTGTCATACTCAGCATATGATTCCAGGTAGTTGTTTGATGTTTTGGAATTAGAGATATAAAAGATAAGTTCTTTGTTTAGTTCAACGATGCTAATGTCTGGAGCATCCGGTCCGTCAAGTACTTTAAAGCAATTATCAAAAAGTTTCTGGCATTTGTCATCCACAACACGCAGCAGTGCAACAGATGCCCATGGACCACCTGATGTGGCACGGGCCCACGGAATACCAACGGTAATGTAGTTTACGGCACCGGGTTCCAGGGTAAAAGGACCGGCCGACTGCATAAAGCGCCTGTCGTAAGGGTTGTTGTCAGCAGATTCTTCATTCCAGAAAATACCGTTCTGGTTAAATCCGCCATTCGGTGGAGTCCCTTGTGTACCCCAGTTACAAGGGTCAGAATTGTCAGGGAACATGAAGTCACATTCAGGACCTACGGCACCTGAGTTAAAGTGAGCATTACCACCGTATAGCATGCGTGTATTGTCTTTCCAGTATCCTCTGAGGTAATTGTAATACTCAGGAGCTATACCCGGGTCACCCTGGGGGCCACCGGTATTGTTATGGTAAACGTAGCGGCGCATACCGAAACGTTCATCATCAACAATATTATTTCCGAAGTTAACACCATTAATGGCCATTGGATCCCATTCGTATTGAGAACTCAGGATTGAGCAGTCACCTGTAAATGCAGGGTTGTCGCGACCGTCGGGGTCAATATATGGTCCCTGGAAAAAGTCAACGCCAATAGCAGGTGGCTGATCGCCATATGCTTCGGGTTCCCCGGAACCATCAACGGAAACGCCATTGTAACAATAACCAAGCCCCCTGCCTACGTCACAACCAACATAATCGTCCCAGGCATAACCCAGATCGGTATCAACCCAAGGGCTGAAATATGTATTTGTGAGGGTAAATGTAGAACGGTTGATGATCTCATAGCTGTAAAATGTCATGTTGTTGATCTCATCGTTGGTGGCGAAGGCAAAGGCCTGTGCACGGATCTCCAGGCCGATAGAAGCACCCTGTGTTTCAGAGTGAAAATTACCTTTATCGTTGAAGATCCACCATAAGGTCTGGTCACCTTTCAACACCTGGTCAACAAGGATACTTCCCGTTATAGTTCCCATCAAATCTTCCTCCATAGTAGTCTGAGGAACATAATTTGGATCGCCGGCATAATTCAGCGGGCATAGTTCATTGGTAATGTCATAATAGGGATAATCTCCCTGGTTGGGGTTATAATCGCCATCGCCATCCATATCGCGGAATGGAGCCAGGTAATAACTTTGGTTTTGTGCTACATCACCATGAGCGGGATATTCCATGATCGACTGTGGAATACTATAGTCGGGATATTCAACAGCTCTGTTTTCGCTATTCCACCAGGCCAGATACAGATCGATCTCAGCACGTGTAATCACGAAATGCTTGTCGAATTTAGCACAAGTTTCTTCATCAACAGATGCTGTTCCATCGATAGTAAGAGGTCCGGGCCAGTAGTCGTTACCTATCTGACGGTATCTTACCGCAGCAAGCTTCAGCTGGTTGTTGATGTCAAGCCCCCCGATCCAAAGCGATCCGGAGAACAATGATGTTGCTGTCCCTGCTTTAGGAACGAAATACTGGGCTCCGATACCACCCGGGAGATCCCACCACATGTCACCACCGGTATTGATCCTCCCACGGACATTATTTACATCAAGATAACGATAACCTGATGCAGCAGCACAACCGGCAGAGGTCTCCTTAATGGTCTGCGAACTTTTATTTCCCTCTCCCTTGTATTCCTCGGCATAGGCACCCTGAACCAGCACTATACAGAGTAAAGCAATAAATAAATGGCGAAATATATTTTTCATGATTGCTGTATTATTTTTAGTTTTCATATTATAAGCGTTCATCCGGGTCATCTTAAACTTAGAAGTTAAATATCACACCAAAGCGGATTGTCCTCGGAGCGCTGTAATTACCCGGATAGTTGACAAGAATTGAGTAGAGATCACGGAACGACTGCGAATCAAGTTGTTCGTTGATCTCACGCTGCCATTCTGGTGCAGCCAGATAACCATCATCGTCAGGATTTCCGGTAGCAGGATATACCCCCATAACATTCTTGGTATTCAAAACATTATTGATGGAAAAATAAATATTCAGGTTACCTTTCCTTGGATTGTCACCTTTACCCATGGTAAGCGGAATGTCTTTATCGATACGGACATCCATACGGAATTGCCATGGCAGGCGGGATCCGTAATATGTACCCTGGAGAAGCCTTGTACCACCACTGATCTGGCTGTAAATATTACGTGACCGGGTGTAAGGTGTACCTGATCCACCGGTAAGCGTCATTGAAAGTCCGGAATTGTTCAGTAACTGTAATGGGGCTTTGCCTTTCTTTTCACGTTTGATGCTCGGACCATTATAATCAGCTCCCCTTCCGAACCTGTAGTCGAAGAATATATTGAAGCTATGACGACGGTCCCATGCAAGAGGGAAGGTAGTTCTCAGGTTCGGCAAGCCTGAAGCTACAAGCGCAGCAGCAGTTGTTGTACTTGAACCTGTACCATTTGCAAACTGTAAAGTATAGTAAGCACTGATCCTGGCATTGTTCGTTCTCCGCAGGTCATACTGGATCGTCATCCCTTTTACTGTTCCGAAGTCAATATTATTAAATGATGTATAATCTTTCGGATATGCACCGTTAAAGCGGTAAATCTGGATCATATCCCTCATTTCCCTGTAGAATGCAACAAATTTCAAGGATGAGGTGGGTGAAAGCTTCTGCTGGAAACCAAGTTCGTAGTCGATGGTTTTAGAAGGTTTCAGGTTAGGGTTGTTAATTACTCCACCAATATTATCAAAGAAATAATATACCCTTGGGTCGGAACGAAGGTTGGATGTAGGGCGCTGTGTCAGCACATCGTAATGAGCAAAGAACAGGGCTACATCAGAGATTGGGAATGAGAAGGAGATCCTGGGCATTACATTGATCTGGGGATCGTAGTCGGCAAATGACTCCATAGGAGGCCTTGTAAGACTTTTATCAACCAGGTAAGGTGAGATACCTGAACCCACATTCAATATGTTGGGATCCTGAATCTCAGTACCCTCGGCATTATACCAGGTACTCTCGTCGCGATAACCGGTGATCCTGCTTGGGTTGTCCACATTGTCAACATATACAATATAATTAGAACCCATGTTGCTTGGATGCTCAACAGCTTGTCCGCCAACATTCTGTACTTCGTTCACAGATTTGGCCGGATACAGCAGGAAAGGATCCTTTAATACCATCTGGTTAGCATCAAAACGGTCAACACGTACACCAATGTTGAAGATAAGGTCTTTGAAAGCAAATTTATCCTGAATAAATCCAGCCATATAAATGGGTTCAAAAGCCCCAACAGAACGGGTATAATTGCCTTCATCATCCGTTTGGTTGAAGAAATCACTAAAGCTGGGTTTGCTCGTTAATTTGTCACCGGTATAGTCGTAGCCAATGGCTGTTACATACCAGTTACCATCATTGAGAAGCTCATCCGGGCTGAACATGCCAAGGTCGAACAATTCTTCTCCGACAGAAATTGTGTGTGATACATTGTTTTCGTCGAAGTACTGGATGCTGTTAGTATTATAATCGTATGACTGGATGTTGATAAAATCGGTTCCGGTCACAGACAGTCCGAGTTTTTTTCTCAGGTTCATATCGAATACACGTTGTGAAGCGGCATCGTATCTCCTTTTATATTCAACAGTATCCTGAAATACACCATCCCTGTATACGAATTCCGGATTGTCAACATCAAGTTCCTGAATATGGAAGTTGGTCAATCCACTCATCAGGGTCCACAAGCCTGTCGGGCCGACAGAATAAGAGCGGTCTTGACGTTGTTCGTATTGGATACCGAATTTAAGCTCATGATTACCTATATCCATAGAACCTGTAGCATTTACACTGATCTGTGAATTATTAAATTCAGAGTATCCTACCTGATTTGCTCCGGGGAGTGCCCACATTCCATATACATTTGGGGGCCCCTGTCCGTTAAGTAGGCCACCACCCAACTGTACCTGGTCGGCATTTCTCCAGTTGCCGGCCGGATCCGGATATAATGAATAATATTCGGAGGTGAATTTGGTAACATACGGGTTCAGGTTACCCGGTGTAAATGTATATAATGTATCAAAGTAGTTATCCATGATATACACATCTTCATAATACTGACCGCCTATGGTATCAGAGCCAAGTGTGTAGTTCTTGGTCAGGTGAGAGGTAAAAGACCCAATGTGTCCGTATTTGAATACATCGTTCTTATGGTCCGGATCGTGGGTTGATCTGCTGTATTTCTGATAATCAGCCTGAATTGAATAATATACGTTCTTAATAAGTGAATTCTTATGCGGATCATTAGGGAAACGCTGTGTAAAGCGTCCGAATACCCTCCAGGTCTGGCTATAATAGAGAGAGTTCTTATCATAGTTGAACATGGAACTATTATAATTGAAGCCATTGCCCCGGTTGTAGTTGTACTGTCCACCAAAGGTGAGGTTTACAGTAGGCCCTGTCCGTACATCTATCTTACCGCTAAGGTTAATATTGTACCTTGAGGTGTTTGAGGTAGTTTTGATCTTTTCAAGGTCACTTGCCCTTGTATATTCACCATTTACAAAAGTACCACCTGATTCAAGTCCGGAAACACGCAATGGGTTTTGCTGCAGGTATGAAATGTATTCATCTGTTGCCCTGTACATATCACCGGCGAATGGTCGTCCATCTTGATGGTAGGTGAAATCACCACCGATAAAGTATCCCAGCAATGATTCTCCTTTTTTACCCGATTCTTTAGCTTTTTTTCTGAATATTGGTCCGTTAAGGTTAAGCCCGACACGGTTGTATCCAAAAGGATCAAGGAATTCCGATGTTTCAAGTTCGATGCCGGCGCCAAAGATCCTGGATGGCCCCCTTGTAGTAACTTCAACAACACCACCTGTAGCATCACCGTACTGTGCCGGAAGACCTCCAAGGATCACCGACTGCTGTGCGATGGCTGATTGGGGTAGTGAGAGGGAACCGATCACCGGCATACCATCTATATAATAACGTGTGTCACCGGTACGTGCACCACGGATGTTTCCGGCTTCACCATCTCTGGAAAATACCCCGCCAATGGTGGCTGCAATAGCACCAACAGAGCGGTTCGGCATCTTCTGGATCTCTTCCTGGGTTACGGTACCGCCACTAACGGTTTTATCCTTATCAATTAGTGGGATTTTATAGTCGATGATCTCGATCTCGGGAAGTCCAATCGCAGCTGAAGTCATTTCTATATCAAAGAAACGGGTCTGGTTAGCATTGATCTGGACCCCTCTTATGAGTACTTCATTGTAGCCAATGAAGGTAGCCCTGATGTCATACTTGCCTGGAGGGATCGGCTTGATCACATATTTCCCGTTGATGTCGGAAGATGCTCCACTTTCCTGGAAGCCACCAACTTCGAGTACAATATTAACAAAGGGAAGTTCTTCCTGGGTGTCCTTGTCAATCACCTTTCCCTGCAACGTACCGGAAGTTTGGGGGAATACCACCAGACTGGTAGCCAGTACAATACCAATAGTTAGAAGTAAATTTCTTAACATACCATGATAATTTTATGTTAGATAAACATTGTGCAATAAGCCAGTAAAGTTAATAAATAAAAAATTTAATATGCAAATATTATTAACACTACATTCAAAAAAATATTAATATTCCATTAACAATTAGTTAATTATAAGGACGTTCGAGGATAGCCGAGTAAACAATAGCTTTTCGAAGGTCAATTCTAACTGCCTTGCGTTGATTTTCTGCCGTGTCTTTCATAATGTCTTTGAAAACGATCCGACCCAGGGAACTTTCCCCTTCGCTTTCCAATGCTTCAAGCCCTTTGAAGCCATAACCTGCATATTCGCTCTGGAAAGAACCGACAGCCTTATTTTCAATTTCTGCCTGCATGGGCTCGTCGTATTCATATTCAATCACTTCTGGTTCGGGAACCCTTACTTGCTGCCCTTCCAGCAATTCTTCGAGCAATGACCTTGTCCGGGAAACAGGCGTTTCTTCTTCGGGTACAGATGTTGCAGGGCTTTGTGGCCTTGCTTTCTGTTTCTTTTTTTGGCTTGCCTTATAAATGCTTGCTGCAAGCCAGATGACCCCGATCAGAATGTAAATGAATTCTTCCATGCGTTGGTTTGGTTTTTGGCTATGCTAGTGTAAAAATATTAAAAATATCAAAATATAAAAGTCATAATCAGTTTTCGGTGGACGTAAATCAGTTAACGGTCAAAAGTTGGAAGCTACAGGAGTGTATATTATTGTAGCATCTTTCAAGCGTTTCGTGCCTTCGGTCACAAGTGTGTGATGACTTCGATGATCTTTTCGCGTTTTCGCCTGGAAACTGGGATTTGGCTACCATCGGTCATCTCAATATATCCCCCGTCGTTCCTCAAAAAGCCCTTGATGTATTTCACATTCACCAGGTGGGATTTATGCGGACGAATAAAATTATGATCGCTGAGCAACTCCTCATTTTCCTTTAGGGTTTTGGATATCAGAATCTTTTTGCCGTCGGCCAGGAAAAAGTTTGTATAGTAGTTGTCGCTTTCACATCTCAGGATCTGATCGGTTTCAATAATATGAATCTTCTCTGATGTTGAAAGTACGATCTTATGTGGTTCGGCCTCCCTGGACTTGATGTTGTCCAAAAGTACCTGAATGTTTTTATTCACCTTCTGATTGCTGAGCTTTCTTTCAACTTTTTTCAATGCATTGACCAGTTCTTCCGGATCAATAGGCTTAAGAAGGTAATCGAGGGCGCTGTATTTGATAGCTTTAATGGCAAACTGATCGAATGCAGTAGTGAAAATGATCTCAAAACTAATTTCTTCCAATTCTTCAAGCATCCTGAAACCGCTGCCATCAGGCATCTGGATATCGAGGAAAACTACATCCGGATGATGTTCTTTGATAACCTGCAATCCGCTGCGGTAGCTTTCGGCTTCAGCAATAACATCTACATTTTTACAATAGCGGTCCAGCATTCCACGTAAAGTTTCCCTGGAGTGTTTTTCATCTTCAACTATAATACCCCTGATCATAAACTTGCAGTTTAAATTAAAGGCTTGATAATGCAGTAAAGTTATAATTTATTCTGAGAGCTGCAAACAATGTGTGTTATATTTCACTGCAGGATTGTTATTCTTCAAAATACAGGATATTGATTTCTACCCTTGTGCCGGAAGGTTTACCGCTTTTATCATGAAGGTCGATTACTTTAACGGCGAACTTTTCTTTGTTTTGTTTATTAAGGATCTCTAACCTTTCCCGGGTAATGAGCATTCCCCTTGATTTTCTTTTGATCCCGGATTCATCCCTGATCTCCTGTGCCTTTTTACGGCCGATCCCATTGTCTTCGATTGTGCAGAAAATGAAATTTTCCTGTAATTTAAGGCTCAGCAAAATATGCCCGGGCTCAGGGCTGTTTACAAGTCCGTGAATTATCGCATTCTCAACAAATGGCTGTATGATCATAGGTGGGATCTCCATGAATTCCTGGTCTATGTTGTTGTCAACCTCTGCTTTGTAATCAAACTTATTGTCGAAGCGCAATCGTTCAATATCCATATAGTGCATTACAGCTTTCAATTCATCTTTAACCGGGATGCTTGCTTCCCTGGAATTTGCAAGTGTCATACGCATTAATTGAGAAAACTTCGAAAGATAATGAATGGCTTTGTCGGTATCGTTAGCGATCACAAAACTCTGAATGGCATTGAGTGAATTAAAAATAAAGTGTGGGTTCATCTGAAGCTGAAGGGCTTTCTGCTGAATGTCGAAAAGTTCCTTTTCAATGGCTAAAACCTTTTTCTCAACTTCATGCTTTTTTTTGATTGCTCTGATCCTCCAATAAATGAATGACCAAAGCAGGGCAAAAATAAGTGCTCCTAAAATAACCCTGAAAATAAGGGTATCCCACCAGGGAGGAAGGACAACAATATAGAGGGAAATTCCTTTTTCATTCCAGATACCATCATTGTTCGAACCTTTTACACGGAATACATAAGAGCCCGGAGAAACCCTGGTATACTCTGCTATACGGCGTCCGGCATCCCTGTAATTCCACTCTTCATCATATTCCTCAAGGATATAGGCATACTTGTTTTTTGCCGGGTTGGTGTAATCCAGTGCGGAGAACCCGATCGAGACGAAGTTGTCGTCATAGTTCAGACGGATCGTATCCCCATCAAAAAATTCTCTTTCAACCGCCTCATTAAGCTTCTTAAATGAAGTGATCACTAAACGTGGGGCTTGCTCATTCAGTGTGATCTCTTCAGGAATGAAACTGTTAAATCCGTCCATCCCCCCGAAAAACATTTCCCCGTCAACGGCATGAAACCAGGCGCCGCCGTTGAATTCATTTCCCTGCAGACCATCATTAATATCATAGTTTACAAATTCGCCGGTATTGGGGTTGAATTTTGACATCCCCCAATTGGTCGTAAGCCAGAGGTTCCCGTTCTTATCTTCAAGCGTAATATAAACTACGTTATTTGGTAATCCATCTTGCTCATCATAATGAGTGAATTTTTCATTAACAGGGTCAAGGTTGTTCAGTCCACCGCCCATGGTTCCAATCCAGAAATTGCCTTTGCTGTCTTCGTATATTCCATAAACTGCATTGGCACTGATGCTGTATGGGTCATCCGGGTCAGAAATGTATGATGTGAATTCATCCTCAGCCGGATCATAGCTGTTCAAGCCATTATCGGTACCAAACCATATTTTATTTTGGTTGTCTTCATAGATGATCCAGACCTGGTTGCTGGATATACTCTTTGGATCCCTGGGGTTGTGTACCCATGATCTCATTGAAACAGAATCAGGATGGAAAGCGTTGACACCCCTGGTTGAGCCAACCCAAATAAACCCAAGATGATCTTCTGTGACCCACAGTAAATTATCGCTATTGAGAGAATTGGAATTGCCCGGTGAAGCCCTATATGTTGTATACTTTCCTGTAGAAGGTACGTACTTTAACAATCCCTTGCTATCCGTAGCAAACCAGAAGTTTCCCCGGTGGTCTTTGTGTATTGACCGGATTCTTTCATCCGCAAGATCTGTATAAATATCGATCATATGGTGCAAGCGGCTGTATTGTCCGCTCAGCCTGTCAAAGATATTAACTCCCTTACCGGTACCTAACCAGATGAGACCATCCTCATCTTTAAAAATGCTATGGATCACATTACTGCTCAATGAATGGGGATCGGAAGGATCTCTGTAGTAATAATCGAATTTACTTAATCCCAATTGAACTTTATTCAGGCCTTTATAGGTTCCGATCCAAACAGAACCCATATCATCTTCGTAAATGCAGTTCACATCATCACTGCTTAAGCTTGTGCTTTTCCCCGAATGGCTGTAATGAGTGAATTGTTGTTTTTCCCGGTCAAATATGTTCAGCTTATCGTTTGTTCCTACCCAAAAAATGCCACGGGAGTCCTCCATGATAGCCTTAACCACATTATTGCTTAAGCTGGCTGGATCCTGATGGCTGTGATAAAAACCTTTGAAGCCTGCCTGCTCGCCAAGGAAAAGATTTAAACCGTTTTGAGTGCCAACCCATAGATTACCATAGTTATCCTCATAGATCTCATTGACCTGATTGCTGCTGAGGCTGTTTTCATCATCCGGGTTATGAAAAAAGGGAGTAAAAAACTTTGTGGAATCATCGAATTTAAATAATCCGAACCTTGTAGCAATCCACAAAAATCCATTCCGGTCCTGAATTACTTTGTTGATCCAGTTGGTTCTGATGCTGTCAACACCTGTGATGTTAAAGCTATAATGCGAATACACATTATTGAATTTGTCATATCTGTTCAATCCCTGTACCGTGCTGATCCATAAATATTCCCTGCGATCCTGGAAAAGATGGTTGATAGTGTTGTTGCTGAGACTATTGTATTCACCGGGGATGTTTTTGATAACAGTAAAACTTTTTGTTCTCCTGTCGAAGCGGTTTAAACCATCCTGTGTTCCGGCCCATATGATCCCTTCCTTATCTTCTAAAAGAGTATTTATGGTTGGGTTGCTCATCCCGTCCTTCTTATTATAGATCCTGAAATCATAACCATCATATTGGTTGAGTCCGTCCCAGGTACCAAACCACATATAACCTTCCCTGTCCTGAATGATGGTATTGACCGTATTCTGGCTCAAGCCTTTTACCCTTTTGATGTTTTCGGTTTTGATATTGTCAAAGCTGACTGCATGAAGCTCTTGTGCCCTGCCTTTGGGGCTGCATAAAAGAAACAGTATGGGCAATAAAAAGAATAATGGTGATGTATGTTTAGTTTCCATAGCAGGATTTGGATCTTTTTCTTTTAAAGGTGCGGTTAACAAATGAATTCTTACGCCCTTTATTGATCATTTTTGCACGTTTCCTGGAGTTTTTTATCATCATCTGGGTTTCATCAGGCTGTATGTTGTAATGATGTTCGAGATAATCATTAACAAGCTTTTCATTCTCTTTCTTCATCCGTTTTTCCGTCTTGTATGCTGTGCGCTGGGCCCTTGTCATCTGAGAACGGCATGATAAAAAAATGCTTGCTGCCGACAGGAGAAGAATAATGAAGATGGTCTTATTTCTCATTTCGATATTGCAGGAAATATACGACTAAGTTAGCATTTTGCCATGAATGCCTGCAAATCATACACAAAAGGCGAAATATAATTACTATTTTTGCGTTGGCAAATATCAAGGATTACAAGTAATTATGTCATACAAAAGGTTTTTCCCCGGTGTTTTGATCTTTCTAATTTTAGCAGGGTTTGTTTTTTATGCTTGTAAAAAAGGAGAAGATCCCAATAGCAATATTCCGTATGCTTATATCAATGTGATAATCAATCCCAATTCAACAATGTATCAGGAGTTGAATGTGGTTGGAGGGTGGATGTATTATCCGTATGTGAACGCTCCAAGCAGGGGGCTGATCATCTATAGGATGACACAGGAGGATTTTCTGGCATATGAAAGAACTCCACCAATTAACTCCGACCTATGCTGTGATCCGGAAACCCTCATTTGTACCCATCTGATCGTGGACGATTATTATCCCTTTGTGTATGATACCTGTTCTGATCTTTCATATCAAATCCTTGACGGGTCCCCGATCGAACCGGCAACGATCCCGCTTAAGCAATACCTTACTGTTTATGATGGTCTAAACCTTTATATAACCAATTGAGGTTTGCATCCTTTGGGAAATAAATGATGCCTGATAACAGAACTAAAAATGTCCGCTGGCTGCTAGCCGGAATTCTGTCGATAGACTACCCCCAAAATATCCGGTATCCAGTATCCAGTATCCAGTATCCAGTATCCAGTATCTAGTATCTGTAATGTTCCGGTTTATAAGGTCCGTTCTTCGGTACCCCCAGGTATTCAGACTGGTCGTCTGTCATCAC
>JAGLYE010000110.1 GCA_023132505.1 Bacteroidales bacterium
TGTATAATGGCCAGGTTTTCGGATTGGGAATAATGCGGATGGGCATTGGAATCATTGGGTTCTCCGTGAGTGGCCCAACGGGTATGTGCCATCCCAAGGGTTCCGCTAATATCTTTGTCGTGGATAAACTTTTCGAGGTCGGCAACTTTTCCGCGGCATTTATATACATTCAAGCTATCGTTAAGAAGAGCAACACCGGCACTGTCGTAGCCCCTGTATTCAAGCCGTTTCAATCCTTTTATCAGGATGGGATATGCTTCCCTAGGGCCTATGTAACCAATAATTCCACACATGCTGTTATGCTTTTATATATTCAGAGTGCAAAGATAATCAGTTTATATTTTAAATATTCTGACAGCCATTTCCCGGCGCCTGGGTATTGTTCTAGTTCACCTTTGTATAGATTACATTCAGGATCATCCTGTTATCGCCATTCAGCAGGGAGTCAGGCCCGTAGAGAATAAGCCTGTTTGCCCTGAAAGAAGCCCCGGTAATCAGCAGGGCAAGCGGATAGTTTGGGGTTTGCCCGGTGAGCACTTGCTGAACATGGCGTGAGATGCGGAAATAATACTGATTTTCTGCTTCGTTCAGATATCCTCCATAGTAGGATGATACCTCACCGGCATCAGGCAGCGGTATATAATCACCTTCTTCATCGATCATGGCAAGCCCCAGTTGTGGCGGCCCTAAAAGTTCTGAACCATCATCATAGATATTAAAGATAAGCTTTGCTTCATTGATTGCAACAGCACCATCTTTAAAAAATTCCTGTATATCAGGAAGACGCAATTGGGCCTTTACCCCGCCCATGCTTTGTAAATAGAAAAGCTGGCTTCCGGCCGAAGTGTCACCATTCAATACCTGTGTCTTGAATTCAGATGAAGCATCTGAGTACTCGTTATGATCGAAGGCAGTGAAGCGGGCGCAGTTGCTGTTACTGAGAAAGCCAAAAGTCAGGGTATCCTGGGGTTCTTCTGTACGGTAATAAATGTTTAATGCAGTGTTGGAAGCAAACATGTCGAACAACATGATTCCTCCATCAGCCATGGCAGGCTCTGATGTGATGTGAAGCCCTTTCATAAATTCCAGCCAGCTTTCATTGTCATCGAAAACATTTGGATCGGCATCCATTATTTTCTGTCCAAACTCATCTGACAACCTTATCCGCAGTTGTGGTGGCTCCAGATCCCCTCCAACCATAACACTGTCGCCGGGGGCAGGAACAAAGGTGACTGCAGCGAGCTCAACTCCATAATCGCTCAGTGATTGGTTTGAGTAATAAGTTGTATCAGGGAACATTTCCTGATCCAGTTCAAACACCCTGATGGTTTGACTCGACATAGAATCCCCGTAAAATCCTGAATAAGATAATGACAAGACAAGTGAATCGAGCAATGGGTCTGTACCAAAATTATGTCCGTTTTCTGAAAGCCTGAACTGAGAGAATATCTCTGCTGTAGTTTTTCCAAATACAGGATCAAGCATACTTCCCAACATTCCGGTCTTGATCACATTTACATCAGTCCTTACGGAATCTTCAAGTTGGGAATGAATAAGCAGCCCGGTGCTATTGTCAAAAACCACTGATAACTCATCAGAAACCGGCTGAAGGCTGAGTCCTACCCGATCGGGCTTTTTGTTACATGCAGTGAAAAAAATTATAAGGATAACGGCAGTAATGCCGGTCGAAATAAATTTTCTTGTTTTCAATTTCCCGGAGTTAAAATCAATCAATATGTATTACAGGCAGCTTTTTATCCTTCGAGTACTTCATCGTAGAATTCCGAATATGTATCGATATAAGAATCCCCATCCTGATAAGCCAAAACTGGTTTCTTGATGGTTTTCAGGTGCTTTTCAATTTCCGGATTAATTTTTTCACTACCGATAATAATGGCATCTGAATCTTCGATGGCTGCTTTGATTAGGTTAACGTAGTTGGGAGTTTTATAGTGTGTCAGGTCTTTGTTTGTTAGACCTTCGACCTTCATTTTTTTTACCATTGCCGGATCCAGGCTTCCACTGAACTCATCATCATATACAGAAAGCAACATCTTGGCATCAGTAAATAATGGATTGATCTTATATGCTTTCTTAAGATAAAGTGGTATAAGAGAGGTAAACCATCCGTGACAGTGAACGATATCAGGTCCCCATCCAAGCTTTTTCACGGTTTCGAGCACTCCCCGTGTAAAAAAGATGGTTCGTTCATCATTATCATCAAAGTATTTCCCGTTTTTATCTGTAAGTGTGAACTTCCGTTGGAAATAATCTTCATTATCAATAAAATATATTTGCATACGGGCCTGCTGGATGGAAGCAACCTTTATGATCAGAGGATGGTCGGAATCATCAATGATCAGGTTCATTCCTGAAAGCCTGATCACTTCATGAAGCTGGTTTCTTCTTTCATTGATACTGCCATAACGCGGCATGAATGTACGGATCTCTTTACCTCTTTCCTGGATTCCCTGCGGAAGATACCTTCCAATTTTTGCCATGGGACTTTCTTCCAGATAAGGAAGAATTTCCTGGGCTACAAATAATACCCTTGTTTTTTCCATAATGTTAATTGTTGAGGACTAAGAATTTGTAAAATTAGGAAAAAACCAGCAATTATTCAACTTACAACAACTAATAGTCAATGAATTAATGAAATTGTGAGGCGAAAAGAATATACTACCAGCAGTCAGGTTGATTATCAGGCAAGCAGGGCAGAGGGCAATTTTTTTAAAAGATCATTGCCCCGGAAGATGTGATTCAATGCTTTGAAAAACAAAAAAAGAGGTTTCCCCATTCCGGATATCTATATTGAAATCATGTTGTCGTGTTTGTTGTTTGCCTGAGGTGTTCAGCGTTATTTTATGGTTCCCTTCGGGAAGCTTGACCCTGGTATAATAGATAGAATGAGGCAATGTTTGCCAGTTGCGCGTATCAGCTTTTTCAGTAAAGGCGTTCAGAAGGGTGATGGCGGCAGGGGCAATGTCGCCTACATCAAGCCTATCATCGCGGGATTGCCCCCTGGTAGCTTCACGCACCCCTACCTCTATAGCTCTTTTAGTGGCTACCCTTAACAAAGCATTTGCAAATTCACGTACCATTCTGTCATGCAGGGTTTTAAATGCAATGTTATTGATGTTTTCAGCAAGTTCCAGAGGTATCGACTGGCCATTCAGAATCAGGGATGCCTCAGTGAAAACAGGTATTCGCTCAACGTATTTCGGGAAAGCAACCCTTAATATACTCAGATCACGCAACTGGGCTTGTTCCCCAGAAGAGCGGTTGCCGATATAGAAAGGAAATGTGAGTCCGTATTCTTCATTGGTATAGGTAATAAAGCCAAGCTTACCCGGCACCATTGTAAAATTAATGCTCCATTCACTTTTTACAGGACCAAAGCCATTTTGCCATATAAAAACAAGATCTCCCCCATCAGGATCGGGCTGCTCATATTTCAAGCCCAGCTTTTGCTCATAATGGGTCACCTCATCATGAAAACCGGTCAGGTAGGCAGTTCTTAGAATGTCTTTTTTTAGTTGCAACGGAGCTGTGGTCCCGAAATTATCAACATATATATTTTCATATGCCTCAAGAGCATTTCGGTACGCGATAAAAGCATTATTATAATCACCATCGGCATCGTATAGCATGCCAATAATAATATGAGCGAATGCATCATCCGAATAACGGTTTTTATAGTCTTTATATTTATTGTTTAGCTTTTGCAGTTTGATAGTGATCCTTCGGGCTTCTACAATGGCATCTTCATAATTGCCCAGCTGAATATAATTCATGGCCTTGAAATAGTTCACCATGACCTTTTCAAAATCTTCAGCCTGGTAAGGTTTTACGCCAGGGTTGCTGATAAGGGCGAAAGCCTCATAGCCGATTTGTTTGTGAGAATCCTCTATTAACAGGTCAACTGTTTCCAGGTCTTCATTACTGCTGCTGTAATTACCCAGCATCCAGCTGACCCACCCACGATACATGTGATACAATAGTTTGTTCTTTCCTTCTTTGTCTTTGTCATTCTTGTTTAGCCATTGTTGCGCTTTTTCTATTTCACCTTCCATAATATATGACTGAAAACGCAAGGTCTTCTGGTAATAGGTCGCACAACCGGCCAGGATGACAAGCGATATGATCAGCACAATAACTGAAGGGTTTAATTTCATAAGGAAAGAGGATTATCTGTGATGATGACTGGCAGTACCTAGTTTTTTATGTACTTCTTGATCTTCTTATCACCGATCCAGACAATCTCGTTTGTTTCCATATTGGTAAGTTCCAGGTTGATCTGGTAAAAGTTAACGGTTTCCTTGCCTTCCGTATCAACAATTGAGTTGATGCTTCCCTGGAGCATGAAATCAGCACCTATCTCACGGCCCCATGATTTCATTGTTTCTGCTGAGGAATAATCTTGCTGATCGGCTCTTTCCGTGCGAACCTCTTCCCGCTTTTCGCCTCCCTGTACCAGTCTTACCTGTTGTGAGTTGATAAAGGCCCTTTCCAGGTCTTTGATAAAGGTTTCTGCATCGATATGTTCATGGCTTTTGTTTTTCACAAATCCACAAATGAGAACCGGTTTATCCCCTCCGTGTGTTTCACGAAAATTATTCAGCCAGGCTTCGGTGAGCGATTGATTGATCATGGCATCAGCCGTAAGGCGGGAATCCGTGTCATTCCATCTTCCGCTAAGGTCGATCTGTTCATCAGGAGAGACCCTGGTAACTTTTTTTTGAGAACCGCAGCTACTTGCAAGAATTACAAGTATAGCAACGCCCAGCATAATAAAAGATTTTTTCATAAGGCTAAACTTGGATTAAGGTTAATATTCATGACTTTTGGTAAAGATAATAAATATCATCTTCGAATCTCCAGGGTCATATTCCCATTCAACAGAACTTTTGTTAAATAACAGGAGCAGCCGGGTCTAATGCTGTTGTTTATCCCCGGAAAAACAGTGCCTTGATGATAAGGCTGGCCATTTTCGGATTTTCTTTGAGGCGCCGTGTTGAATATGCAAACCATTGTGAGCCAAAAGGAACATAAACCCTCATGCGATGTCCCTTTTTAACAATGGATTTGCGCAATTCTGGTGTTACGCCGTACAGCATCTGAAATTCATACATTTCCCCGGGCACCTTATGTTTTTCAATCAGCATGTACGTGCCTTCCACCAACGGCTTGTCGTGGGTTGCAATCCCGAGATACATTTTCTTCTCAAAAATATACCCGATGTCGGTAAGAAAATGATCATTGATTTTGTGATATTTTTTATAGGCAATTTCGGCAGGTTCCACGTAGATGCCTTTACATAATCTGTAATTTAAAGGGTTTGAAGCTGAGTTAAGGTCTTCGAGCCCTTTTATGTCATCAAGTGTTCGTTTGAGGTAAGCCTGAAAAACAAGGCCCACATTTTCGGGGAACTCATCTTTCAGCTTTCTGAATAACTTAATTTCCTTGTCAACACATTGGGAATCTTCCATGTCAACCCTGACGAAATTATTATACTCAGCCGATTTGGCAACGATCTCCCGGATTTTATTATAACAAATCTCTTCGTCGATCAGAAGACCAAACATAGTTGGTTTCAGGGAGTAATTGCCATCAATATTTTCTCTTTCAAATGTTTCTATGATATCGATATACTCATTTTTGTTTTCTTCGGCCTGCTCGAGCTTGGTAATGAATTCGCCCAGCAGGTCAACGGTGATCATAATGCCTTCATTATTCAGTTTGCGTGATTCCCTGACAGCATCCTGAATGGTCTGTCCGGCAATGTAACGTTTAGAGAACAACCATACGAATTTCTTCGGGAAGTAGGGAAGCAGAGAGGCGATGAGTTTATTGAACATAGTTATTTATTGTTGAAGTAATTAATCAATTCAGTAACAAGAGTGCAAAATAAATACATAATTTTTACATATTGAAGAAAACTGTTAAAAAATT
>JAGLYE010000111.1 GCA_023132505.1 Bacteroidales bacterium
AGATCCGGGTTAACCTCATGCTGAACTTTATAAGGTTTTCCACAGGCATCTATCCGTTCATTTTCATATTCAATATCCTCCCACAGCATCGGTTTTCTGCAATCGGGATCACCGGCACCCCACATGCCTGCCTCATCACCATAATAAACCATGGGTGCACCGGGATAGGTCATTTGAAAAGCGGCCATCATCTTCAGGAGTTGATAATCCTCATCAGAGGGCTTATCTGTCAGATACTTTGGATTCCTTGCCTTTCCGATCCCGAAATAGTCTTCCCATTCGAGGAAGGAAGCAATACCCTTATTTTTAATACGGGATGAGGGACGATCGGTATCATGGCTGCCCAGCAGGTTTTGCATGGCCAGTGAATTATCATATCTATATGCTTCCCGCAATACTTTCAAGCGCTCATCAAATTCACCTGTGGTGATACCATTATTAATAAAGAACTCGCTGCAGATGAAATCAAAATTATAATTCATGACCGCATCAAATTCATCGCCTGAAAGGTATGGCTTCAGTTTCTCCGGGGTATCGATCACCTCCGCTACCAGATATGCATCCGGGTTGATACTCCTGACATGTTTTCTCCAATCTTTCCAGAAAGGATGGCCAACTTCATAAGCAACATCCAGCCGCCAGCCATCTATGCCTTTCAACAGTTCGCCGTCATCGAAAGGATCCATCCACCTTTTGGTAATATTAAAAATGTATTGCCTGGGGCCATCAACAATGCCTTGTTCATCCTCCCTGAGTTCAGGCATATCCCTTATCCCCCACCATCCCTGGTAGTCGAATTCTGTTCCTGCTTCAGCATTGTTCCAGGAGTGAATAGTGAACCAATCTGCAAAGCGTGATCCCTGTTGCTTTTTCCTCACATCGACAATGGCAAAGTGGTTAAATCCAACATGGTTGAACACCCCGTCGAAGATGATTCGCATGCCACGATGGTGTACTTCTTCTATCAGCTTGAGAGCAAGTTTGTCGGCAGAGGTCCATTGCCAGGTAGCCGGATCATCAGGCACCTCACTTTCAATGATCTTTCGGTCGCCTGCCGGATCCGGCCCGAAATTCGGGTCAATATGGTGATAAGTGCTGATATCATATTTATGATGGGAAGGAGCCATGAAGACCGGGTTCAGGTATATTGCCTCTACACCCAACTCCTGCAGGTAGTCAAGTTTATCAATAATCCCCTGCAGGTCACCGCCATACCGTCTCCGGGTGATATTATACCAGATGTCTTCGCCATTAGCTTTTTCATAATCCTGCATAGCATACCAATCACTGTTCCAGGGATGTACTTCCCAGGGCTCCCGCAATTCATGAGGCCAGCAACCTTCCTGGTCAGCAAGCACCGGATCATTGCCGGTGTCACCATTCCTGAATCGTTCGGGGAAGATCTGGTACCAGACAACACCCTTCGCCCATTCCGGCACACCTTCAATTGCAGGATCAGCAGAAACTTTTTTCCGGCTTTGTTGTTCATCACATGAGGCCATCATAATCAAAGAAATCAAAAAAAACAGGTAAATACGCATAATTCAGTAATATTGATCAAAATTGCGAAATATTCTCGAGATTGCGGTATTGATACAGAATAATTTATTGTCTTCAATACCTCAAATCTGCCTGCTTATATTAATTTTGAAGCCCATTATCGTGAAAGCTTATGAAAGATCCCAAAAGTAAAATGACAAGCATCTGGCAAAAGCTGTATTCTGAGGATGATTCAGAAATGCTCAGCAGCTTCATTGGACAATTAGATGCTACCAAAAAACAGATCAGTTTTCCTCCCCGGGAGGAAGAATGGTATAAAGATGCCATAGTTTATTCCCTCTATGTAGATCTTTTCAATAAGGATTTTCCCGGATTGGAACAAAAGCTTGACTATCTGCAGAAATTGGGAGTCAATTGTCTATGGCTGCTGCCAATACTTGATTCTCCCGGCAAGGATGCGGGTTTCGACATTAAGGATTACCGCAGCATCCGCCCCGACCTGCTGGGTCTTGCCTGGGATGCCTCCAATGATGAAAAAGCCGTTGTCTTTGCAAATTTTCTGGAGAAAGCACATAGCAAAGGAATCAGGGTGATCTTTGATATTGCCATTAACCATACTTCCGACCAGCATCCCTGGTTCCTGGAATCCAGGAAATCTACTGACAACCCTTACAGAGAATATTATATCTGGGCAGAGGACGACAAAGGCTATCACGATGCGCGCATCATCTTTGAGGGCTTATGCGAAAGTAACTGGGAGAAAGACGGGGAACATTATTTTTTTCACCGCTTCTTCGAGTTCCAGCCCGATCTGAACTATCGTAACCCTGAGGTGCTGATTGCCATGGCAGAGAATCTTATTTTCTGGCTTAAACTTGGTGTAGATGGTTTCCGTGCCGATGCGATCCCCTATCTGTGGAAAGAGGAAGGCACAGAATGTGAAAACCTTCCCCAAACCCACCTGCTGGTGAAATTTTTCAGGGCCGTGCTGGATCACCTAAGGCCGGAAACCCTTCTTCTGGCAGAAGCCTGCCAGAAGCCTGATAAAGTCGTTAAATATTTTGGTGAAGGGGATGAATGCCACGCCGGATATCATTTCCCGCTAATGCCCCAGATGTTCAAATCACTGCATATGCAGAGCAGTTCTCCGGTAAGGGATGTACTCAGCAAAGAAGTGACACCTGACATCCCTGAGGAAAGTCAGTGGTTTACCTTCCTCCGCTGTCACGATGAGCTCAGCCTTGAACTGGTTTACGTTACCGAGGAGGACCGAAAATACATACATGACAATTACTGCTTAGAGCCTGAATGGAATTTTCGCCTTGGCCAGGGAGTATCGGCCCGGCTGTCGGAGCTTATGAAGCGGGATCCCGACAGCATTGGGCTTGCCTATGCCATGATGCTTTCCCTCCCGGGAACACCGGTGATCTATTATGGAGATGAATTTGGCAAGCTCAACGACAAGGAATATTATGAAGAACAGATCAAGCTTACCGGAAAGGACGACACACGCTTTCTGGTGCGTGGCAAACTCGACTGGGAACAGATAGAAAAAGACCTGAATGATCCGGAATCCTTTTCTTCCAAAGTGTATAAGCAAATCAGCCTGATGATCAATACACGCAAAAATTACCTGAGCTTCGGGAGGGGTAAACTGGATATGATCGAAGTATCAGATCCTGATGGAAACAAGGTGGAAGAGGTCATGGGATATTACAGGACCTATTCCTGCAACCGCATCCTGGTTCTGTTGAATTTATCGTATAAGGACATGCCGATCAGCCTGCCCTTTTCAAGGCTGAAGATTTACAAGCAGGATATGCTCGGACAGCAGCTTGCAATTGATGTTGATAATAAATCCCTTAACATTCCGTCCAGGGGATATTATTGGTTTTATGTTTAAGATAAGCACATGAAAGACAAATTCTTTAATGCAGTCATTTTCGACCTCGACGGCGTGATTACTCAAACAGCTTTGGTGCACAGCCAGGCCTGGAAACAGATGTTTGATGATTATCTCAGTGAAAGGGAAGCAAAATACGGGGAGCCTTTCCGGGAGTTCTCTCACCAGAGTGATTACCTTCCCTATGTTGATGGCAAGCCCAGGTACAAGGGGGTACAATCCTTCCTGGAATCGAGGGGAATTAAACTTTCTTTCGGGGATCCGGAGGACAAGCCTGATACCGAAAGCGTTTGCGGGATCGGAAACCGTAAGAATATTGTCTTTAACAGGATACTGGATGAAGAAGGTGTAAAAGTATATTCCTCTACTGTCGAACTGATACACACATTAAAAGAAAAGAGCATCCATGTTGGCGTGGCCTCCTCCAGCAAAAACTGCAAGCAGGTACTCGAAGCAGCAGGTCTGCTCGATCTCATGGAAACCCGCATCGACGGCGTAGTCTCTGCTGAATTGGGATTGCAGGGGAAGCCTGAACCCGATATCTTCACTACCGCTGCCGACCGGCTTGGGGTTAGCTACGACCGGGCAGTTGTTGTAGAAGACGCCGTTTCCGGCGTACAGGCAGGAAAAAAAGGTAATTTCGGACTGGTACTTGGAATAGCAAGAGAAGACAATCGCCAGGAATTATTGGTCGGCGGGGCCGATATCGTGGTTGCAGACATCTCGGAAATAGGCTTCGATGGCATTGAAGAATGGTTTGAAGAAGGACTTCCAAAGGATAACTGGGACCTTGTATATTATGGATATGACCCTGCGAAGGAGAGAACAAGGGAATCTTTGCTTACACTCGGTAATGGTTACTTCGGTACACGCGGTTCCCTTGAAGAATCCCGGGCAGACGAGCATCATTACCCGGCCACTTATATGGCAGGGCTCTATAACAGGCTGAGCTCGGATGTTGCAGGCAAAGATATAGTAAATGAAGATTTTGTCAATGTTACAAACTGGACACAGGTCAGTTTCCGCATCGATGGTGATGAATGGTTCGACATTGACAAAGCAGAGATCATGAGTATGCGCAGGCGCTTGCACATCGACAGTGGGATCCTCTGCCGCAAGTTGATCATTCGTGATGCAAAGGGACGTGAAACCTCGGTCAGGAGCAGGCGCATTGTCAGTATGGATGATCCACACCTTGGAATACTCAGATACTGCGTTACCCCATTGAATTACAAAGGACATATTGAGATCAGAACTGAGCTGAACGGGACACACATTAATGATGGCGTGGAGCGCTACCGCACACTCAATCAAAAACATTTAGAGGCTGTCAATGAAGGTTCAGGTGATAAGATTCAGTATGTAGAAGTCAAGACCACCCAATCTGACATTCATATTGCCATGGCATCCCGCATCGACGCGCAGAAGGGAAATGAAACAGCAATTGATTATGAACATTTCCTTGAAACCGGAAAAGCTGTAACAGTGATATCCTGCGAAGTTGACAAGGATGAATCCTTTGACCTTGTCAAGACCACTGCTATATACAAGTCTTATGATGAAGGGATCAATGATACTCTGGCGGCAGCTATCAAAAAGGCAGAACAGGCAGGAGATTTCAGCACCCTCGTGGAAAAATCCGCAGCATCCTGGAAAACCATATGGGATAAGGCCGGCATCCGGCTGGAAGGAGATCGCCTTTCACAGAAATTGCTTAATCTGCACATTTATCATATGATGGGGACCATCTCTCCACACAATGCCATGATCGATGCCGGAATCCCGGCCAGGGGACTGCACGGGGAAGCCTATCGTGGCCATATTTTCTGGGATGAGATCTATATTTTGCCATTCTATTACATGCATTTTCCGGAAGCAGCCAGGTCGGTGCTGATGTATCGCTATAATCGGCTGGCCGAAGCCCGCAAATATGCCTCAGCAAATAATGAAAAGGGAGCTATGTTCCCATGGCAGAGCGGAAGTGATGGCAGGGAAGAAACACAGCTTATCCACCTTAACCCCTTGTCAGGGAAATGGGGAGATGACCACAGCGCCCTGCAGCGTCATGTTTCACTGGCAATAGCATACAATACAATTCAATATGGGCATTATACCGGCGATAAGGTATTCATGGAAAAATACGGTGCCGAACTCCTCACTGAGATCTGCAGTTTCTGGGCCGGCAAGGCCGTGAAAGATGAAAAAAGCGGAAGGTACAGTATCAGCGGAGTGATGGGGCCTGACGAATTCCATGAAAAACATCCCGGCAGTAATACCTATGGACTAAAAGACAATGCATATACCAACCTGATGAGTATCTGGGTCATCAATAAGACACTAAGCATCCTTGATTCCATGAGTGAGCCGAAGAGGAAAAGTCTTTTTAATAAGATCAATTTCCAGGAAGCCGAGATGGAACACTGGCGCGAGATCATACAACATATGAACCTGGCCATCTCTGATGAAGGTATCATAGCCCAGTATGATGGTTACTTC
>JAGLYE010000112.1 GCA_023132505.1 Bacteroidales bacterium
AGCCTCGATATTGTTCGTTTGGGCACTTCCGGTGCTCTGCAGCCGGATATCCCTATTGATTCTTTTGCCATGGCAACACATGGCCTTGGTATCGACGGTCTGCTTCACTTTTACAAGCATCGATATGTATGCGACAGGAAAATGGCCAGGGCCTTTGAGAAACAGCTTCGGTGGCCAAAGGCACTTCCGGCACCTTATGTTATTAAAGGATCCAAGTCACTGGCAGCTCAAATGGGAGAGGGATTTATTAAGGGGATCACAATCACGGCCCCCGGCTTTTATGGCCCCCAGGGACGTGAGATCCGGCTCAAAACTGCTTATCCCGGACTGAATGAAAAGATCACAGGTTTCAGATACAAGGATCAGCGCATCATAAACTTTGAAATGGAAACTTCTGCTTTGTATGCTTTTGGTAAGATGCTTGGGCACAACACCCTGACTATTTGTTCTATCCTTGCCAACAGGGTCAAGGAAACCTATTCCCGTAATCCAAAGGAGGCCACTATGAAACTCACCAAATTATTATTGGGAAAGCTGACGGGAGCGGAACTTTAAGGCAGAAGATATCTGATATCTGATATCAGAAGTGATAGAAAAAGGTGTTCTATTTGGTTTTTCCTGCTAACAATTCATTTGTATTTTCAGGGATATAATTCCGGATGATATTACTTACCATGGTCACATATTCCATTCCTTTGGCCGAATACCTCGAAAGCCCCTGGGCCAGGGCTATGGCATCGATGGGCTTATGCTTACTCCGGAGTTCAAGCCTTGTCTGGCGAAGGCCCCGGTAAGCATGTCCGGTGTTCAGTATCCTCAGATAATCTTCTATTCCAGCCATTTCTGAGCGGTATGTTTTTACGTAAAAGTCGGAACTGTCATTAGCTGCGGGCTTTACACCACAGCCTTCTGTGTAGCAATGTACACCGAAATAATTATTACCATCTTTCGCAAAACCGGAACTCCCCCAGCCTGATTCGATAATAGCTTGGGCCATCACCAGTTTTACAGGTATGATGTCAAGTCTTTTGAGTAACTTTTGAATTGCTTCTTCAATCGTTTCTGATGTAGGGGAGGGATTTGCCGGCAAAGGCTCAAGGCGATATTTTTTCAGTACACTGTTGAGTTTCTGTAAATGTACGTCATCAAAGCTGTCATCATCTTTTACGGTATCTTTAAGGTCAAGCATCTTATTTCGCAGGCTAAGGATCTTATTGTTTGCTATGTGAATCTCGGGCAGGAACCTGGCAAGAAAGGCCTTATGCGATTGCGGAATATTTTTTTTGGTAAGGATATCTTCGGCAGAAAATGATGCCGGGTCAATGATCTCATGACGCTTTGAAGGTCCACCACAGAACTGCAATGTAATCATCAGAATGAACAAAAGAAACTGTTTAAATGTCCGTTGATAACGTATGCCATTTTTTTTCAAAATGCTCATATTTAGTATTAATTTTGAATACAATATTAGTTAAAATAATGAAAGTAATTTGATCAGCTCGCCGGCTGGAACAAATCTGTTTAGATGGGAGATAATGTAATACATAAGGAGCTGAAGGCACTCATTAGTTTATTGGACGAGCCTGATGCAGAAGTTTATGAGCAGATCAGGTCGAAGATACATGTTTTTGGCACTGATGCAATACCTGTGCTGGAATCTGCCTGGGAAGCTTCCTTCGATCCTATATTGCAAGAGCGTATTGAGGAGATCATCCATATGATCCAATTGGATGACCTCCATGCAAGCATTAGCAGTTGGGCACAACTGGGGAGTGAGGATCTCATGAATGGCTTTATGCTTACTGCCCGTTACCAGTATCCTGACCTCGACTCTGAAAAGGTCATCAAAAAGATTGGACAACTGGTACAGGATGTCTGGCTGGAACTGAATAATAATCTTACTGCACTGGAAAAGATCAAGGTTGTTAACCATATCTTTTTTGATGTACATAAATTCAGGGGAAACAAAAGCAATATCAAAAGCCCGGACAACCTCTATATGAACATTTTGCTGGAGACAAAAAAAGGAAACCCCCTGTCGATCGGAATTTTGTATATCATCATTGCCCGCGCTCTGAAACTGCCGGTTTTCGGCGTTGACCTGCCCAACCATTTTGTACTCGCCTATTTGGAGCATTCTCATGATGATGATCAAACAATACCGGATGGCGACCATGCCCTTTTTTATATTAATCCTTTCAATCGTGGAACCCTGTTTACCCATAATGAAATAGAAGCTTATATCCGGCAAATGAAACTTCCGCATAATGAAAACTATTTTCGCCCCTGCGATAATGTCACGATCATCAAAAGGGTTTTCGGGGAGTTGATCAATTTGCACGAAGGGCTTGGGAATACCGTTAAGGCCGAAGAGCTTAAAAAACTAGCCTCCGCCTTGTAGCGAAGTGCCGGTTATCCCGAACGATAGGGAAGGGTCTCCATCAAGCTATAGATTAAACTTTATTAATGAAAGATACTCTTCAGGGTCTTAAAAATGATCCGGATATCTTTCACTAATGACCTTTCACTGATATATTTAAGGTTCAATTCCAGCTTTGCCGGCATAATGGTTGCTATGTAGGTTTGCTCGGGGTCTTCGCTATTGGCAAGCATCTCGCTTTCGTTAATATATGCCAGTGATGCATAATCAGTAAGCCCGGGTCTGATATCCAGCACTTTTAATTGCTCTAAGGTATATAGATCAACATATTTCCTTACTTCAGGTCTCGGTCCCACAATACTCATATTACCTGCCAGAATGTTCAATAATTGAGGCAACTCATCGAGTTTTATTTTTCTGAGATAATACCCGGCTTTTGTTATCCTGGGGTCGCGGCCTCCAACCGTTAGCAATCCCTTTTTATCGGCTCCCGGATGCATTGAACGGAATTTCAGCAAAGGGAACTCACGATTGTTTTTCCCCACCCTGCGCTGCCGGTAGAAAATCCCACCGCTTGAGTCGAGCAGGACCCATATCGAAATGATTATGAAGAAAGGTAAAAGGATTACCAATGCCAGGAAGGAGATGACGATATCAAAGAGTCGTTTTATCATAACAGGACTGCTTCAACAGATTCTGTAACTGCCCGGATGACAGTCTGGACCTGTTCATCGCTCAGGTCATAGTATACGGGTAATGATATCACCCTGCTGAAATTATTATAACTGACCGGATAATCATCAATGCTATAACCGCTGTTTTTATAGAAGCTAAGCATTGGGAGAGGTATAAAATGTACATTTACAGATACTTGCTTATCAAAGATCTTGCTAATGATGATGTTTCGTTGTGTCTCATCAACTCCGGCTATCCTCAGGAGGAAAACATGGCAGGATGAGTTCTTGCCTGCTGTTTCATATGGAGGGATAACAGCCCATGCCTTATCGGTGAATCCTTCCCTGTACAGGTCAAAAATATGTTTTCTTTTTACCAGCATATCCTCATCGTAACGCTCTAACTCCACAATGCCCATGGCTGCCTGAATATCAGTCATATTATATTTGTAACCGGCTTCAATTACATCATATTGCCAGTTGCCTGCCTTGCTTTTGGCAAGTGCATCTTTTGTCTGGCCGTGAAGGGATTTTATGCATAGATATTTATAAATATCTTCATTGTCAAAAGGTTCAGGCAGGTTCAGGCAGATGGCACCTCCTTCGGCAGTTGTAAGGTTTTTTACTGCATGAAAAGAGAATACGCTCACATCAGTTAGTGTCCCCGTTTTCTTCCCTTTATATCTTGCACCGATCGAATGAGCAGCATCTGATAATACCAGTATACGTCCCAGATTTTTCTGTTCAGGGCTGTTTGAGGAGAATAAACTTTTTATGTCTTCACTGGCAACCAGGGAGTTAATCTCCTCATAATCGCATGGGAAACCGGCCAGGTCAACAGGGATGATCACCTTTGTTGCAGTTGTGATGGCCTTTTGGAGTTTTTCCACGTCCATATTGAAGTCAGCACCGGCATCGACAAATATGGGTTTGGCTCCGCAATGGACAACCACATTTGCAGTGGCCGAATAGGTATATGCAGGGACGATGACCTCATCTCCGGCACCGACACCGAACCACCGCAGCATCAATTCCAGTCCGGATGAACCAGAATTTACACATAGTGTGGATTCATGGCCGCAGTAGGCCGTGATCATTTTTTCAAATTTCTTGGTGCGTGGACCGGTAGTGATCCAGCCTGATCTTAAGGCATCGCTGACCTCATCAATGATCTTTTGATCGATGCGTGGTGGAGAAAATGGGATCATTAGCTGTTTTTTTGTTAGTGCTGATCGGCAAGAAAGGCGTTTATGTTGCGCTCTACACGATTCAATACGTTTGAAACATCTGCTTTTACAAAAGTTTCACCCGTAATTTTCTCATATAGCTCTATATATCTTTCCGATACAGAATTTGCAAATTCATCCGAAATAAATGGTGCTTTCTGGCCTTCCTGTCCCATAAAGCCTTGTGATATGAGCCATTCACGAACAAATTCTTTGCTAAGCTGCTTTTGCTGCTCTCCATTATCCTGACGCTCCTGATAACCTTCAAGGTAAAAATATCGCGATGAATCCGGTGTGTGAATTTCATCTATAAGATAGATCTGGTCGCCGATCTTGCCAAATTCATATTTAGTGTCGACAAGGATCAGGCCCATCTGTGCTGCAATTTCAGAGCCCCTTTGAAAAAGCTCACGGGTGTACTTGTCTAACAACACATAGTCTTCTTCAGAAACCAGCCCCTGTTTTATGATATCATCTGCCGAGATATCTTCATCATGTGCCCCGTCCCGGGCCTTGGTTGTAGGTGTTACTATCGGTTCGGGAAAAGCCTGGTGTTCTTTCATTCCGTCAGCAATGGGAACGCCACAAATCTCCAGGGCTCCTTTCTTATATGTTCGCCAGGAACTGCCGGTGAGGTATCCGCGGATGATCATCTCTACCGGGAAAGGCTTGCAAAAGCGGCCCACGGTTACCATTGGATCAGGTACGGCTATCTTCCAGTTAGGAACGATGTCGGCAGTAGCATCCAGAAATTTGGCAGCGATCTGATTCAGCACCTGCCCTTTGTATGGTATCCCTTTTGGAAGGACAACATCAAAAGCAGAGATGCGGTCCGAAACGACCATCACCATCAGCTTATCATTGATGTTATATACATCACGAACCTTCCCTTTATATAAATTCTTTTGTCCGGGGAAAGTAAAATCAGTCCGGGTTATTGTATTCATAGTTTGCAGTTTATTAGTAACTGCAAAAATAACCGAATTCTGTCAATCAGCAAACAGGCTTCCTGAATTACAATTGAAGACTTTTTAAAATTTATTCTCCAATTCCTATTTCCTCCATACCCTTCTCCAATTTATCGGCAATTTCTTCAAAGCGCTCCTGGTACTTTTCCTGTGAAGCACATTGGGCGTAGTTTGTCCAATCGGTGTACCATGTAGTCATTGATTCAGTCAGTTCCAGATACTCTTCACTGATCGTTAGATTGGTGGGGTCTTCAAAATAAGCTTTGAGCACCTTCAGGTAATCATCGGTCCACTGATCGTACTTATCTAAAAAATCGTCGCAATCATTGACTGTGAGGTCACCTTCATCAGAAACATCCTCGCTTTGTTCGGTCTTAACGGCTTCATCGCTGTCGCCGGCAGCCTGCTCAGAGCTTCCACCACATGAAAAGAGGAAGAAACTCAGCATCAGAAATACATAAAATAAATTTTTCATAAGGCAAATTTAATTGGGTTATTGTAAATTGAACGTGAAATTTGTGAAAGGATAAAGATACGAAAATTTACTTCGCTTATCAAAAAGCTATTCCGTTCAGTGTTTCATGGTTTCAGTGTT
>JAGLYE010000113.1 GCA_023132505.1 Bacteroidales bacterium
GATGCGGAGCTTATCAGAAAACATGGTTTTCATGTGGTGCTCGATTGTGTGAACTCTACAGGTGGAATTGCCCTTCCCGGATTGCTCAGGGCCCTGGGAGTTACCATGATAACGGAATTATATTGTGAACCCACCGGCCGCTTCCCGCATAACCCGGAACCGCTTCCGGAAAACCTCACTGCCATCGCTGATGAGGTACGGTCAAAAGCGGCTGATCTCGGATTTGTGGTCGATCCCGATGTCGACCGCCTGGCTATCATAACTGAAAATGGCGATATGTTCGGAGAGGAATATACACTTGTCGCTGTTGCAGATTATATCTTAAAGAATACTACAGGAAATACAGTGTCAAATCTCTCTTCAACCCGTGCTTTACGAGACATTACGGAAATGGCCGGAAGCAAATACTATGCTTCTTCTGTCGGGGAAGTAAATGTTGTGGACCTTATGAAAGAGGTGGATGCAGTGATAGGTGGTGAAGGGAATGGGGGTGTGATCTACCCGGAACTTCATTATGGCAGGGATGCACTGGTCGGCATTGCCCTCTTCCTGACATTCCTGGCGAAGGAGGATGTTTCTTGTTCCGCTTTGCGTGCTAAATACCCCGATTATCACATCTCCAAGAATAAGATCGAACTAAAACCGGAGATCGATGTGGATGCTTTGCTTCAGGCGGTTAAGGAGCTATATACAAATTATGAGGTCATTACCATCGATGGGGTAAAGATCATATTCGGAAAGGAATGGGTACACCTCCGCAAGTCCAATACTGAACCCATCATTCGCATATATGCAGAAAGCTCAGGCAGGGAAGCTGCCGATAAACTGGCACAGGAAGTTATTAACAAAATACACAGCCTGTTCTAAGCAGCTGTGAAAATTATTTAATTTGGTCGAATAAGTATTAAACATTGCCGCATCCGGAAAAATGAAGAGGAAAAAAGTAAGGTACAGTGAGATCCGTATCCGTTTGTCATACAAACAAAAACGATCGTTGATCAACTATTGCGCTGCCAGAAAGACCACTCCTAACAAGCTGATAAAGAAAATGATAAGGCCTTATATCAGTAATTATGCAGTAGTGGTTCCTGAAGAGTATTATTTCACTGAAAATCAGCTTGACCTTTTTAACGACAATGGTGAGAAAGAGGATGACTATCCCGGGGATGATAATTTATTTTAAACCGCTTTGATAAGGCATCCTGTTCATGATCGACCTGCCCAGGGTTACTTCATCGGCGTATTCGAGTTCATCACCAACTGAGATTCCCCTTGCAATCGTACTTACTGAAACATTGTGGCCGCTTATCTTTTTAAAGATATAGTAACTGGTTGTATCGCCTTCAATAGTGCTTGATAAGGCAAATATGATCTCACGGATATCCCCCTTGGCTACACGCTGAACCAGTGGGCTAATGTTAAGGTCGTTGGGTCCGATACCATCGATAGGGGAGATGATCCCGTTAAGTACATGATAAACCCCGCTGAACTGTGCAGTCTTTTCAATGGCCAGGATATCCCTGATGTCTGATACCACACAGATCAGTCCCCGGTCTCTTTTGGGATTATCACAGATCTGGCATATCTCACCATCGGAGAGGTTATTGCAGATCTTGCAATAGTTGATCTTGCCTTTCATTTCAGCGATTGCACTGGTGAGGTTTTCAACAGAAATATCTTCTTGTTTCAGCAGATGCAGGGCAAGCCTGAGCGCTGTTTTGCGTCCGATACCAGGCAACCTGGCGAGTTCATTCACACATTGTTCCAAAAGACGTGAAGAATAGGTGTTCACAGATATCGCAGAATTAGTAATTTTGCACAAAAATACGCATTTTTGACCTTGCATAAATAAATCTGCTCCGTTGGCGTTAACCTTATAAACCACGCAATGAAAAAAGTACTCTTTCTTTCTTCTTTCCTGATCATGGTACTGTTTGGATCGGCCCAGGAACTGGTGAACAAAGATATTAACCAGGTAGATAACATGGGACGCAGGCAGGGTCACTGGAAGGCCTATGATGTAAACGGAAAACTGAAGTTTGAAGGTCGTTTCGATGACAACATCCCTATTGGTACCTTTAATTATTACTATGAAGATGGTAAGCTCAAGGCCGTATCAGAGATGTATGATAATGGCAGGAGGTCACGCACCAAAGTGTATCATAACAATGGCCGTTTGATGGCCGAAGGTAAATACCTGGAAAAGAAGAAGGACAGCACCTGGACCTATTACAGCGATTATGATGGCGTGCTTCTTTCAACGGAGTTTTATCAAAACGGATTACTGGAAGGCATTGTAGTCAATTATTATTCCACAGGCAATATTGCCGAGGAATTACCCTATGAAGCCGGCCTGAAGCAAGGCGAATGGATACGCTATTTCACTGATGGGAAACTTAAACTCAAAGCCACCTACATTAATGATAAGCTGGAAGGGCTGATGCTTGTTTATCACCAGAATGGCTTTCCTGAGGTTTCCGGAACTTATAAGAACAACCTCAAGGATGGGATGTGGTTTTATTTCGATGACCAGGGGCGTGAAACCAAGAATGAAAGATATATCAGGGGCTATCTCAAAGAAACAGAGGTCGTTGAGCCTTAATCAGCTGTAAAATCCCCACCTTAATTAAACACCTTATTATAAGCCATAAACCCTTTTGGGCTAACATCTTTCAAGGCCTGCCTTGGTTTATGAAAGGCCTTGCTTTCGTATATGGTCTTCAGTAAATTGTTGCGTTGTTCAGGGGCAGCCAGATGGGCAATGCCGATGGCATGCTCTGAGATGTTCAGCCCCCTGGGATTAAATGCCCCGTGTTCGGTCACGATCACTATAGGGTCTGCCGCGATGGCAGTGGTGGTGATGCCCTCCGGGCATTTGTTCATGATCTTGTGGAAACCTGTATCTGTAGTTGATTTCATGGCAATGATGGGGACTCCGCCTTCAGAGAGGTAAGAGCCTCTCAGGAAGTCTGCCTGCCCGCCTATGCCGCTATAGATCTTTCGTGCATCAAGTGAATCTGCCCAGATATTTCCGTGAAGATCAACACCCATGGCGGAATTGATGGCTGTCATCTTGGGCTGAGCAGAAATATACATCACATTGTTGGTCTGGTCGGAAGGCCTGCTCTGAATGGAGCTGTTGAAGTGAAGCCATTGATAACCTTCGCTGTCTCCCGACAGGAATATAGTGGATATTGCGAAATTATTTCTCAGGAAACGGTTGTTTGCAATCCCTTTATCGACCAGAGTGAGCATTGCATTTGAGAAGAGCTCCGTGTAGATGCCCAGATCCTTGACCCCTTTGTTGATGATGGCAGTGGTTACGGCCTCAGGCACTTCTCCGATCCCGTATTGCAATGTGCTCCCGTCTTTGATGAAAAGTTCAGCTATCAGCCTTCCTATCTTGTTGGCTCTTTCGTCGGGTTCATGCACCGGGCTTACGGGGAGTTCATAGTCTACATCCAGGAGGTAATCGATCTCAGAGCTGTGGAGAGTTGTCCCCAGCACGAAAGGCATTTTTGCATTACACTCGGCGATTATCAGTCCGCCCCTGGCCCTGGCTGAATCCACAGCCGCTTTAGCGCCTTCCACTGTGGTGCCAAAGCTGTAATTACCCCCGTTGTCGGGCCCGCTAAGCTGTAGCAGCACAATGTCAGGCTTGATATTATGCTTTAATTGCCTGGGGACATCGGAAAGGTGCATGAGCTGATAGGTAGCCCTGCCGGTATTCATGGCTTCCCTTGAGTGCTCACCATTGAATATGATCCTGTGTGTGATCCTTTTACAGGCTTCCTCTGAAAACAGATCGGCAATGTCGCCCAGCAAAAGGATGCTTAGCATTTCAACTTCACGGATATATGAATCGCTTGCCAGCTGTTTTAATAAAACCTGGGGAGTAGCAGCATTCCCTGCTGTGTATATAATACTTCCGGGCTTGATAAGCCGGCTGTTAATGATCTCTTCAACTTTTTTAACCTTTTTCATAGGATTTTTGTGTGGGTTTACGGATTGATCAGGTTTATGACTTCCTTAAAATTCTGCGCTGTTTCACGCCCGGTTTTCTTTAATCTTGCTTCTGATTGGTGCCCTCTTGATACAAGGATTACACGGAGCCCCAGTTCCTCGCCGACTTCATGGTCGTGTACGGTATCCCCGATCATGATAATCTCACTGTTATGGCCGTCGAGATCTGAGATAAGCTTCCTGGCATTATCAACTTTGCCGGTAGCATAATGATCCTCTATGCCCGATATCTTGCTGAAATAATGATCAATACTATGAGCAGAAACCAGCTTACCCAGGAAATCCTGTTGCATGGCCGACAGTATCATCTGTTTGTAGCCCATCTTATGGAAGTAATCCAGGGATTTGGCCACATCTTCAAATAATGCTGCCTCTTTTACCAATTGCTCATACTGTTCAATGAATTCCAATGCCGGCTTTTCAAAGGGCTCAGTTTCAAAATCAAATCCTGCTTTCACATAATAATCCCTGACGGGGAAAGTAAAGATGTTGCGATATGTCTGCTGGTCGATCTCTTTTTTATTGCGTTCACGAAGGAGAATGTTGATGGCATCTACACAAACATTGATGTCGTTTAGCAAGGTGCCGTTCCAGTCCCATAATATAGTCTTGCTTTTTTGCATGGGTCAAAAATACAGAATATGGAACTTAAAACTGTCTTCAGCATTAAATTCCAGTGTTGGCATCGGAATTTTTATGAACCCAAGAACAGTAAAGATGCCTTTCAGTACTTTTGAGCGTGTAGGAATCCTGGTCAGGTCTACATCAAGGGTTAAGAAATACTGGCTGGTACGATTGAATTCCGGAATCGGTTTTCCTTCATGATCGGGGAGGTTCTTATGCCCGCCAAGCATGCCTTTTGCCCCATAGCCTACTGCTACATTCAGCCATTTTGGGAAACGGGATTCCTCCCTGAGGAATGAATGGATATTTCCAGAAAGCCAGTAGGTCTGGCCATTGTAATCTTTGAGCAATCTTTCAAATGCGGTTTTCCCCAGTAGGTCGGGCCGGTATTGTGCGTAGTCGGTCGGATGGTACGAAAATTTGATGATGAAGCGTTGTTCTTTCCAGCCCAGTTGTTGCCCGATAAACAGTCCTGCCCCGGCGGTATTGGCAATAAGGTCGCCAACGGAGGCACCCCACTCTGCAGAAAACCCATCAAAGATCTCAATGGTGGTGAGAAAGAAAAGGCCTACGGTGCCTCCATACCAAACAGCATGTTTTTCTTTTACCCCGGACCACCGCAGGGAGTGGTATCCGATCCTGCCAATCCAATAGGAGGTGGTGGCATGCCCAAGTTTGTCTAATCCCATCCACACACTGTTGTCGTTCTCAAAATGAAATGATGATTGCGGATAATCTTTATACCATAAATGGTAGAGGCCGATCATGGTTCCGGCATATGCTGCTGACCCGCCGATAATCAGGAAATTAAGCCTTTTTCGGTTTATAGCGGAGGTATCGGACTGCCCGGCTGATGCCAGCGTGAAGCAGATCAATAGAATAAAAAGTACAATTCTTTTCACCTTGCTGTTAGCATAACTATAGCAAGCATGAATGAGCTTTAACATAGGCTGAAGTGCTTACTATTAACGGTTTTCAATGGCTTTACGGTACCTGCGGGCATTGCGGTTGTGTTGAGTGATCGACCTTGCAAAAACATGATATCCCGAAAGGTCGTCTTTTGCACAGAAGAACAGAAAATCATGATCTTCGGCATTCAATACTGCATCAACAGAAGAAATGGATGGGATACAGATAGGACCCGGCGGAAGCCCTGCATACATATATGTATTATACGGCGAATC
>JAGLYE010000114.1 GCA_023132505.1 Bacteroidales bacterium
GGTTTTTTGTTGGGGTAAAATTAAGAAAAAAGGGTTGCCAACCCTAATAAGGTTGGCAACCCTATGATCTAAACCTTCTTCAGTTTCCACTTCCCTCTTACAAACAAGGTTACCGCCAGTATGGTCATCACTGTTTCGGCACTGAGTATTGCGAAGAAAACACCATACTCCCTGAAGCCCATAACCAGTGCCAGGCTATAAGCTAAAGGGATCTCCAGCAGCCAGAAACAGAAGAAATTGATCCAGGTCGGGGTGCTCGTATCTCCGGCCCCATTAAATGATTGTATCATTACCATCCCAAGTCCGTAGGCAAGAAAACCGAAGCTGATGATCCGCAGGGCTGTAGCCCCAAATTCGATCACCCCTTTTTCCTGGATAAAGAATTTCATAAAGAATTCAGGCCAGATCACGAAAAATATCCCAATGCTTCCAAGCAGGATCACGTTGATAATACCTGTAAACCAAACTGCCTTTTCGGCCCTTTCAGGCTTATTAGCACCAAGGTTCTGTCCAACCAAAGTGGCCGCAGCATTACTGATCCCCCATGAAGGCAACAGGGAAAAGATGATTATCCTTATAGCAATGGTATACCCGGCCAGCACTTCGTTACCGAAAACCGACAGTATACGGACCATACCGATCCAACTTGAGGTGGCAATAAGGGTTTGCATGATCCCCCCTGTAGAAATGCGCAATATTTCCCTTATCATCTTGAAGTCAATGATGATGCTTGCCCTGCTCAGCTTGATCCTGTGTTTTTTGCCAAAAAGAAGATACATCTGGTATATCACCGCAATGCCCCTTCCGATATTGGTGGCGATAGCAGCGCCGGTCACTCCCAGCTCAGGAAAGGGGCCGAGGCCGAAGATCAGGCAAGGGTCAAGCACAATGTTAAGTGAGTTAGCCAGGATCAGTACGCGCATGGAAATGGCTGCATCACCGGCGCTCCTGAATACGGCATTGATGATGAACAGCATCATGATCACGGCATTGCCTCCCAGCATCCAGGCGGTATAACCCGACATTTCCCTTGCTATATCTGATGAAACACCCATTAGAATGAGCATGTCAGTAGCAAAGAACCATCCCACCCATGCTATCATAAATGAAATGGCCAGACCTGTGATCATTGCCTGGAAGGCTACTTCAGCTGCCCTGCCTGGGTTTTTTTCGCCTATCCTTCTGGAAACCAGCGCAGTGGTGGCCATGCTTAAGCCAACAGCAACAGCATAAACAATGGTGATCAATGATTCAGTGATCCCAACGGTAGCTACAGCATCAGGGCCTAATTTTGATACAAAAAATATATCGACAATAGCAAAAATGGATTCCATTACCATTTCAAGAACCATAGGCACCGACAGCAATAATATTGCCCGCCCGAGTTTACCGGATGTAAAATCCTGTTCAGTGCCGCTAATGGATTCCCATATATCGCGTAAAAGTTGTTTCAATCGTTTTTTTCTTGAATTGTTCTGCGAAGATAAATATGTTAAAGAATATAAATTTTTACACATGTTGTTTTCGTTTAAAATGTTGATGTCTTAGCTTTGATTTTCTTGCATACTTCGATCCGATAAATGGAAAACAAGCGGTTGCAAATGCCACCGCATTCTTAAGTGTGTAATTTGTTGTTTTCATAATTTTTTGTTTTGGTAAATAATTAAATGATAATAAACAGACACAGGTATAACTCCTGTATTTAGTACTGTATAAGGGGAATTGATCCAGGATCAGGAAGATGTCCGGAGGGTACCCCTAACTGGGCACTGCTATATTGAAGAGAAGTGTTTTCATATGGCTCTTCCTGTTTTGAATCAACTACAAATATATTTATTTTTTGTAAACTTGCAGTTCCTTAAAACTTTAAAGTAGTATTATTGTTAGGTATTAAGTTTAAATCGATAGGAATGGCTGAAGAACAGATGATTTCATTTTTTAAGAAATGGTGGATCTCACTCCGCCCATTTTCATTCCCTGCTTCTACTATGCCGGTTGTATTCGGAACTGTATTGGCATACGTATACGGTGGTGAAGTATTCAATATATGGTACTTTCTGCTGGCTTTCTTTGGTATGGTATTTCTTCATGCTGGTGCGAATGTACTCAACGATATTATTGATTACAGAAAAGGGCTTGACAAGGTTCCTGCACCCGTTAGCGGGGGAGTGGTCAGGAGGTTGATCTCCATTAGGGAAGCAAAGATCGCCAGTACTTTGTTATTCACGGCAGGCACTATTATGGGCGTAGCCCTGGCATATATGACCAGTCCCTGGCTGTTGCTGATCGGTGTCCCCGGAATACTCATTGGTGTTTTTTATTCCCTGGGTGGTAAAGTAGCCCTGAAATATCATGCTCTTGGCGATCTTGCTGTTTTTCTGAACTTTGGCACACTGGGTGCTTTGGGTGCATGGTTTGTTCAAACCGGTACTTTCTCCTGGGTCCCCGTAATCTGGGCATTACCCATGTCCATGTTGGTGATCGGTATCTTGCATGCCAACAATTGGCGGGATATCAAATCCGACAGGGAAGGGAATATTTATACCATTGCCTCTATGATGGGCGATAAGACATCCTTAAGGTATTATGGATACCTGATCTTTGGACCTTTCTTTGTTGTGCTGGCCCTGATCGTCCTGCCTTATTTTGCTTTTCCGAATATAACATTCATGCCATTCACTTTTGGTATTGTGATCCTTTCACTCCCTATGGCTCTTAAGCTCTGGCAAAAGGCACTGAACCGTAAAGAACCTAAAAACCCGATCGACTTTGTTGCCCTTGATGGCGCTACGGCACAGTTCAACCTTGTTTTCGGACTGTTATGCACATTGGCATTGGTGCTGGAGGCCGTTATCAGGATCTGGATATGACACCACTAATTCTGGTATCTGTTTTCAAAAGTTAAATTGCACCATCCCATTAAACCTGTTCGCATTTCCGTTCTCGCCCCCATTATTTTTTCTCTGCCCCCAGAGATACTCCATGGCAACCCTCATGCTTGGCAAAATATTCCAGAAGAGGTTAATAGAGGCATATTGGCCCAGGCGATAATCCTGGTTTAGTAGATTTGTATTCTTGGAATGAACTTTTGTAAACCCGTATACCAGGGTTGAATTGAGTTTTGTGCACCAGTAGTGCTGATACCCAAAATAAAGACCGCCAGCCCTGATCGGGATCATATTTCTCCCGTTATACTTATCATACCCGGGGGCCGCGTCAAGTCCAACCCCGGATATATCCTGAATATATTTTGCCATTCCTTTGCCTATCACACCCTGGAACATGAAGTTATCCTTTTTGGTTAGCTTAAACAGGCCGCTGATGGCTGCACCACCCCCGAATATGGTTTTTTGATCGTTCCTGATTCTGTCAGCATAAGCCATTGTCCTGAAAACCCCGCCGGCCTGAAGGTGCCCGCGCTTAGCCTGGAACCTGAAAACCAGGATCACATCCGGGACATATTGATAGGAGGATGCCAGTGCGTTATTATAGGTCATGGATACTTCGGGGAGCTCAAGGGATGTCATCATCTTAAAAGCATTTGAGATACTGAGTGTGTACCTGATCATGGGCGTGCGTAATGCAACGGATGAGTTTGGTCCCTCAAAATCAACAGTATTAGGAGTGGCGTCGAGATCCATCATAGTGGTCCATGTCTGTCCGATCAGAAAACCCTTGTACTGCCCGTAGGCATGGCGGATCCGCGGGTAATAATGGTCTGAGTAAAAGTCGGCTTCGAGGTAGAACCTGATAGGATCTCCTGTTATATTTCCCAGAATCTCCGTGTAGATGCGCGACTGATGGGCATCGAAACAAATACGTTTCTCGCTCAGGTTCCGATTCTCTACCGGGATGTCGTAGGTGATGAAATCATAGCTGTCTACTATCCCGTTAAAATCGAAAGCCCCGGTAAGTCTGATATAACCACCAAAACCCATCTGGAAATTATTACTTTTTGAGAAGATCACAAACTGTGGATATTCAGGGTCTTGCGGGTGTTTTGAAGTATAAATGCGTTTGATAGTGATCTCAGTGATGGTATCCTGTGCACGTATGGCAGGAATGAAGAAGATCAGTGTGAGAAAACATAGAAGGAACTCCTTTTTCATGAAGAAATGGGTGTTGGTTCTCTTACAAATATAAGAAAAGTTGACGGTTGACAGTTGACGGTTGACAGTAATTCTGATTTCTGATACACTAGTGGTTTTAAATTTTAAATTTTTAATTAGATGGATTATTCACTGCCTACCTGCCGAAGCGTAGGAGGGTCAACCCACCCAAAACTTGTTGTACTTTTACAAAACAATAGAACCCCTAAAATATATTTTATGGAAAAGGAAGCACTTTTAGGAAAAACCAAAGCCGAACTTCAGGAAGTCACTGACGGACTGGGATTGCCACCTTATACGGCCTCCCAACTCTCCGACTGGCTTTATAAAAAACATGTTTCTGATTTCTCGGAGATGACTAACCTTTCTAAAAAAGCAAGGGAACTGCTTTCAGAAAAATGTATGGCTGGGAGTACTGATCAGACAAATGTTCAGGAATCAAAGGATGGCACGAGGAAATATTTATTCCTTGCGGGAGAGAATAATTATATTGAAGCAGCATATATCCCTGAGGAAAAAAGGAATACTCTTTGCATTTCTACCCAGGCAGGATGTAAAATGGGGTGTTTGTTTTGCATGACTGCTAAGCAGGGTTTTCAGGCAAACCTGAGCCCCGGTGAGATTATTAACCAGCTATGGAGCCTGCCTGAAAGGGAGCAGGTGAGCAACCTGGTTTTTATGGGGATGGGAGAACCGTTTGATAATATGGACAACCTGATGAAAGCCCTGGAAATACTGACTGCTTCATGGGGTATGGAAATTAGCCCGAAAAAGATCACGGTTTCCACCATTGGGATCATCCCGGCCATGAGCAGGTTCATTGATGAAAGCGAGTGTCATCTTGCAGTAAGCTTGCATACTCCATTTGAAGATGAGCGTAATAAGCTGATGCCGATAGAAAATGTTTATCCCCTCGATGAGATATTCAGCTTATTGAAATCATATGACTTCCCGCGTCAGCGAAGGATCTCCTTTGAATATATTATGTTTAAAGGACTTAATGATACCCGCAGGCATGTGAATGAGATCGTGCGCTTGATGCATGGACTGAAAGCACGGATCAACCTCATCCGTTTCCATCCTATCCCGGGAACCGAACTGGAAGGCTCCGACGATAAAACCATCCACGAGTTTAAAGATGCCCTGAATGCCAAAGGTGTTATTACCACGATCCGTGCCAGCAGAGGCCTGGATATTGCTGCGGCATGTGGACTCTTATCCACAAAAGAATTTCTGAAGAAAGATAAAGAAACAGACTGCTGATATCCGAATATCGAGTATCGGATATATTTTATTCGTTCTGGTGACCGATCTTATATGCCAGGCCGAGCCCGAATGTTTGTTTGAATTGTGTCCTTGGACCGGTGTTCCCGTCTTTGTCGGTGATGTTGATATCATCGTCATAGATCAGGCTGGTGGTTAGTGTTGCTGCAAGCCAGCTGTTTATTGTAAAAGTAAAGTAGTTGTCCCAGTAAACATCAATATTTTGCGGATTCTCAAGGTAATTGGAGAAGAGTTCGAGATTAGTCTGGAAATCAACATTCTTTACGATAGTCACTGAATACATGAACTTCAGGTTGAAACCGAATTCATGCCTGAATTTGCTGCCATGTTTTGTAAGTATAGATACTGTATCGTTGATCACTTCATATTCCGCACCGTCTAAACCATATTCTCCTGCATCGGCCAGCCGTTGGTTGTTCACGATCGTAAGCCTGT